>JAHJUD010000056.1 GCA_018829335.1 Microcaldota archaeon
CAATGAATTAGCAGAATACTTTAAAGGCGAAGGATTAATTTCTTTTTACAGAAAATATTTGCCTGAAAAAGATTATGCTTTGCCTGAACCAGGATTATACCATGTAGACTTAATAATAGATTATCCAGGAGATAAATGGAGTTTGTTTGATTCGCAAGGAAACCCTAAAGCAGAAATAAAAGTTGAATTCACAAGGCTTGCAACACCAAAAGCAAACTCAATCTTTTATTATCTGCCGTTTGACGGAAAAATAGGCGAAGAAAACGGAGCATACCATAGAATAGGCTATGGAACAGGATACAATAATTTAAGCAGTACACAAACAAAACTTAATTCAGAAATAGCATTGTATCCAAGCTCTGGAAGCGTTCCAGAAAACAGGGTTTCAATTGAAAAAATTGATTCATTAAGTGAAATGAATTCAAAAACAGAAACAAGAGGAACAATTTTTAGTATTGACTACCTGTCAAAAGACAATATGCAGATGAAATTTTATCCTTCAAAAGCAACTCCTGTTGCATTCAAAATGCAGCATGACCAGACAACAGTTAATTCTCCTTTCAGGTATTATTATGCAATGAAAGAAAATAATGTGCCTGTTACTGCAGGAACAAACCAGTTAGCTTACTGGAAAGGAATGGGAGAATGCAGAGACTTTGAAGGAAGCTTTTTGTCAGATTACACTCAATGGGATGAAAAAGCAGATACAGTAAACTTTGAAAACCAGTATTTTGTTTCATGGAATAATGCAGTGGCAGGGCAGGGAAACACTTATCTTAAAACAGTATTTTATACTCCAATTGAAAGAAACATTAAATTGACTGCAACACAAGGAAATTCAGCAATGAATTCAAGCTTTTATACTCCAGATGACTTTGATTCAGAAATAGTTGGATTAAACGGAATACAGGGAATGCATTTCAATGACTCTCCCCAGACAACAACAGACTACCTGCAGAATATACAAAATGTGTTTGATTTAATAAAAGAAAAAAGCGCCTGCATTATGCAAAACGATGTTTCAGTTAATGTTTACTGGAATGAACCAAACTTGTTCAGGCAGCCATCAGCTAAAACCAATAAAAGCCTGAATGGCTTTGAAGACTCTTTAATTGCAGGAAGCACATGCATTGGATAAAATCCGATTTTAAGCCATGATTCAAATCAATACATATTTAAATCATTTGTTGCACATGTGTTTTAGGTGGTTTAATGAATGTTATTTTTAGAGGAAAAACAAAAGAAATACTTGAATCAATGGTTAAAGAAGGCTATGCAAACACTCAGTCTGAAGCTGTAAGACTTGCAGTAATTGATTTTGGAGAACATCATTTAAGCGAAGTGGAATTAGTGAACAGAAAACTTGACAAATTGAACAAGGATATTGAAGAAGGAAAAAGCAGGCTTTTGGATCCTAAAGAAGCTTTGGGAAAATATGCAAAATTTTTGAAGTAGGTAAAATGTATAAAGCAACTTTTCACAAAGACTGGCCAGATTACTTTGACAAGCTAGAGAACACAGTTAAAGAACATGTTTCAAAGAAAATACAAAAAATTCTTGAACACCCCAAAAAAAGGCATCTTGGCGGCGGAGCCAAATACTTTGTTGACGAAATAGGCCAGCACAGAATTTTGTATATGGTTTTTGAAGAAAAACAAGAAGTGCGATTCTTCTTTGTTGGAAACCACAAAGAATACGAAAAATGGTATAAAAACTTATTTTAAGCAAAATAAAAATTAAACAATAATTTAAACGCTTGCATTGGATAAGAAACTATTTTAAACAAGAAAACACATTATTTGTTTGATGGAATTAAATATATTTTTTGTTTTGTTTTTTACCGAGTTTTTTGCAGACATGGGTTTAGCATTAAAAATTTTTGTTTTGATTGCATTGGTTTCATTTATTAAAAGCAATTTAGGAACAGGACCTTTTGCAGTAATTTTAATGGCTGTAGTCTGCTATTTTGTGTTATTTGACCAATGGAAATTATTCGGCGGAATTTATGTGCTTTACATAATGTTTTTCTTTGGTTTAGGCCATTTATTGGTTGACTTCTTTTTTGTTGCACAGCATGCTCCAGGAGAAGATATGACTCATATTCCAAGCCATAACATGCCCAGGAGGATGCACTAAATGAACCAAAAAGGAATAGGCTTAATTGGAATAATTGTTGTATTATTTATTATAGTAGGGATTCTTCCGTGGATTTTAATGAGCATTGTGCCCCAGGCAAAAATTTTAATCCAGTTAATATTGATTTTTGCAATTTATACTTCAGTCAGAGGCTATTTAGGTTCAGGAACGCTAACTTTAATAATTTCCGGAGTATTAATATATATTTTAGTGATAAAATATGCTGCATTTAGTTCAGCAGCATATATGTATATGGTGGTATTGCAAGTAGGAGTAAGCTCAATGCTTATATGGGGAACAAACTTTTTCCTGATAAAATTCGGGAGAAGGCATTAAGTGAGAGAAATGAATTCAATGGTTTTTTCTTCACTGGCTTTGGATTTAGAGATTGCTTTATCCTTGTTTTTTCTTGTATGGGTTTATGCTTGGGCAAAAGGAAATCTTGGAAGCCCAAAACTTGCAATAATTTTTGCTGCAATAATAGTTTATCTTACAGTAAGCCAGCACAGAGAATTAATCTGGTTAGGCGTAATTTTATTCCTTCTGGCAACATTTGGAAAAGAATTACTGGAAAAGTTTTTCACTTACGAGGGACCTTAAATGGATTTATTCAATTTAATTCTTGCAGTAATTTTTTTGATGATGGCAACCCAATGGGGGCCAACATGGCTTATTGGAGGCATTGTATTAATTCTGATTATTGCAATGCGGGATTTAAAATCAACAATAATTCTGCTTGTTGCAGCAATTGCATTATATTTCATTAAAGACAATATTCAAGAATACGCATTGTTTGTAATTATTGGATTAATTTTGCTTGCAATGGTTTTAGGAAAAAAAGCAGACGAAGGCGGACAGCCAGAAATGTTTAATCCAGGCGGATTCGGCGGATTAATGGAAGGAATGTAATAAAATGAAGTTAACTTATGTTTTAATTTTATTAATGCTTTTCCTGTATTTTTATTCTTACGGCCCTTTATGGATTGCATGGGTTTTTGGGTTGGCAATTTTACTGATTGTGGTTTCAAAGCTTTTTTCAGGCGCAAAAACTGTTGCAGTAGCCGGAAGAAAAGAATTTACAAGAGACATGGAATCAGACATGGAAAAAGCAAGCCCTAAAGCTCCAAACAAAGAATTCTTAAGTGAAATTGCAAGAGAGACAGGAAGAAAAGCAGGAGAAGCTTTAGCTCCGCAAGAATACTCTTACAAAGGAAAAGGGTTTGTCGGAAAACTAGGCCAGGGAGCAAAAAATTTCTGGAATGGATTAGGAAACCTTTTTTTAGGGAATGCACCAAAACACGAAAACCATTCACACAAGCATGAAAACAAACATAAAGCAGAACACCCAGTTCCTCACGATCCTGCACCACACAAAAAAGGAAATGGAGACTCACATTCACATCATTAAAAAAAACTTATTTTTTGGTTAGGAAAACTGTTCAGAAAGTAAACCTTGCCAAAATAAAGATAAAAAAGCATTACTATAGAATACTTTAGGCGGCGTTATGGAAACCATGTCTTCAAAGATAAATAAAATAATAAAAGAAGATGTAAAGTGGGGCCTGCAAGGCAAAGAAAAAAAGTTCAGCAAAAAATAGATTTACTTTTTAGTTAAAATCTTTCTTTCAGTTTCAAGGATTTTTTTCATTAAATCATGAACTGCATTGATTTTTGCCTTAAAGTCTTTGAAATCTGATTTCATTTCTGAAACGTCTTTTTCCATTGAATCAATTTTTTTCTTTAAAGAATTAAAGTCAGCTGAATTAACTGTTCCTTTAACTACATCAATTTTTTCGTGGAGTTCATCAAGCCTGTCTGAATGTTCATCTAATCTTAAATGAGTTGTCTGATCCCTTAAAGAATCAGAAGACTCTTTTTCGGCTAAATGCTCTTTCATTTTATCAGAAGTTTTTTTTATTACTGAATCAATGTCTTCAGCTGAATCTTCTTCTAATACATCAGCAACTTCTTCTTCATCAGAATCTTCGGTTTCTTCTTCTGATTCCTGGCTTTCTTCCTCTGAATTATCAGTTTCTTCCTCTGAGGTTTCTTCTGGTTCTGCTTCAGAGTTTCCTTTAGCCAAAGCAATTAATTCCTCTGATTCTTCTTGTTTTAAGCCTAAATCAGATAAAGTGTTTAAAATTACTTTATCTTTTATTCCTGAATCAAGCATTTTTTTGATTGTTTTAACTACAACTTTTTGGTCAACCATTTAATCCACTTAAACAGAATTTATTTTTAAATAATAACTCTATTATAATATGAAGAACTTATTTATATTAGTTTATACTTTGATTACAAAGGTGCAGAAATGAATTTCAGAGTAAGAGAAGGACCATGGGAAAAAATTTTTTCAGGCAATTTAGAGGGATTTGAAGTTGAAATGGATTCAAACCCTGAAGGATTAATTTTAGTTACAGTAATAGAAAAAGAAAACAATGAAATTCAAGGCGCAGTAGTTGAAGTGTTTAAAGTGTTTTATGCTGAAGGAAGCATTGAAGACTTTATTGAAACCCTTCCAAAAGAAGCAACAGTAATATTCAAGCACGAACCAAAAGAAACAATAAAGTTTTTTCTTTTAAGCTCTGCTCCAAGCTATGTAAAATACTCTGAAAACGTGTTCTGCGACGAAGTAGAAGACTTAATGCAAAAATTAAATACTTCAAGTGAAATGATGAAAGATTTTTCAAAAGCATATGATTTGCAGTTAATTGAATTAAATAAAGCACCGGAAAGAATCAAAAGCTCTTTTTTCTCTCAGCCAATGATTGTTCCAATGCTTTACCCGAAAGAAATTGCTTCAGCTGGAGGAAATGGAGAAGGAACAGAAAAAGATGTTTCAAGAATTTCAGGAAAAGGAACAGTAATGTTAGGCTTAACAAAATCAAATACAATGATTAATGAGCCATTAGAATTAATGATGAAAACAACAATTTTTGGTTCAACTCCAAAAGACAGAAAACATGTAATTCATTTGATTGCCGAAGGAGCATTAATAAGCAGTGTTCCTGTAGTGATATTTGATTGGGATAAATCTTTTCTTGGATTAAACAGGCCTAATCCTGAATCAAAAATGTTGTCTGACTATCATGTTGACTTAGAGCCAATGGGTTTTCCGGTAAAACATTTTACTTTAGAAAACATTAATGTTGATTTGAACCTGATAAGCATTAAAGGCTTTTTTGAATTAATTGGAATGAAAGAAGGAGAAGAACAATTAATGATGGCAAAACTAATAAAAGAATCAAAACCTAATTCAATTGCAGAGCTTATTGCAGCAGCAAAAAAAATGACGCCAAGAGATGAATCAAAAGTCTCAAACAAATTCAGAACAATAAGAATACTTAGTTTAATTAAACTAAAATACCCTAAATTATTTGAAGGAAAAAATGACATAAAAGAAATATCAAAGAGTTCAGGAAAAGCAATTGGAAGAGCAGGAATAATCCATTTAACAGGATTAGATGAAACAGCTTCAGTTCTTTTAGTGCATAGCATTCTAAAAGGGCTTTCATCAGAATACAGCAAATCAAAAGAAAAAATTAATTCAATGGTTTTGATTCCTTCAGCTAAAAGAATCCTTAACTCAAAAAACAATACAATTTATTCAGACGAAATAATCCAGCTTTTGGACAAACTCAAAACAGCAGGAATAGGCTTTGCTTTAAGCTCTGACAGGCCAATAGACTTAAAAAAAGAAGTAATGAAGGTTTCAGAAGCAGAAATCTTTTTGATTAACAGAAATGATGTTGGAGTAAAAGTAGCAAAAAGCAAGCAGTTCAGAATCAAGTTAAGGCCAGGCTTAAGCGCCTGCGAAGAAAAATAAACTTTTTAAAAAAAAGTTTAATCAAAAAACTATTTTTTCTTTTTTGGTTTTGAAGGGGTTTTTCCTGCAAGCAGTTCTTTTGCCTGATCTAAAGTGATAAACTCTAATGGATTGATTGCTTCAACAATATATTTTAATTCAGTTAAATCTTCTTTTTTTGCGTAAACTGAATTCATTTTATTTAAATCAGATTTGACTTCATTTAACATCAAAGAATTGTTTTTGATTCCTTCATCTAATGAATCTAAAGTGTCTTTTAATTCCTCTGAAATCCCTTCAGAGACAGCAGAACCCAAAGAAACAGGCTTTTTATGTTCTACTTCTTTGAGTTTCTTGTTTAAAATAATAAAATTTCTTCCAAGGATTTTCTCGTTTCTAACCAGATAATTCATTTTCTGGCTTAACAATAAAACAGAAGAATTCAATGCCTTAATGTCTCTTATAATATCTTCAATAGTATAACTTGAACTTCCTTCTCTTAACCCTCTTCTCTTATGCGGCATTAAATTCCCCTAAAAAATCTATTAAATAAGTATTTATGTTTTAATAAACTTTGTCCTTGCATTAATACAGAGCAAAAATGAAAACAAAAGGAATTCTATTGGATATTGATTCGATTCAAGAAAACGAGAAATCAGTAGTAAGGCTGTATGTAAAGACAGGGAAAAAAATAGAAATATTTAAAGACACAGAATTCCAGCCGTATTTTTTTGCTGAAGTTTCAGACAAAAAAAAAGCAGAACAAGAAATAATGGAAAAAGAGTTTATTGGAAAAGAGTCAAAGGCAAAAGCAGTTAAAATAGAAGAAGGAAAAGAAAATTCACTGAAAATTTATTTTAATTCAACAACTGATTTGGTTACAGCAAGAGAAACAATAAAAGAAATTCCTTCAGTAAAAGAAAAAAGAGAATACGATTTAATTTTCACTTCAAGGTATCTGATAGACAAAGGATTAGAGCCTTTAAACGGAATAGAATTGGAAACAGAAGAAAACAGAATAATTTCAGCCAAAAAAACTGAAATAGAAAAACTTGACTTGAATTGCTTTGCATTTGATTTTGAAACTTTTTCCGGAGACAAATTAAGTGACCCAAAAAAAGACCCTATTTTAATGTGCGCGATAACCTATGAAGAAAAAAACAAAAAAATTAAAACAGAAATAATAACAGAAAAAAAAGGTTCAAATGTTGTTTTGGTTAAAGACGAAAAAGGAATAATAGAAAAATTAAAAAACAAAATAAAAGAAAGTGAAACAGATGTATTAATTACATATAATGGAGATTCATTTGATTTGCCTTATGCAAAAGAAAGGGCAAGAAAGTTTGGAATCAGATTTGATATTGGAACAGACAAAAGCGAGCCATTAATCAGAAGAAAAGGATTATATAACGCCACAAAAATTAAAGGAATACAGCACTTGGATGCATATGCTTTAGTTAGAATTTTAGCGAGATTTGGAATAATCAGTTCAATAAAATATGATTTAGAGTCAGTTGTTTTTGCCTTGTATGGAAAAGAAAAAGAAAAAATTCAGCCAGAAGAAATAAATTCAATCTGGAAAACAGGAAAAGATTTTGAAAGACTGTTAAAGTATAATTTAGAAGACTCAGAATACACTTTCAAGATTGCAGTAGATTACATGCCTTTAATGGTCGAATTAGGCAAATTAACAAAACAGACTTTATTTGAAGTAAACAGGAGTTCTGCAAGCGATATGGTAGAAAAACTTTTAATCAACAAAAGCTTTCAGGAAGGAAAACTTTTTCCAAACAAGCCAAAAGAAGAAGAAATAAAAGAAAGAAATTTAAAGCAGTTAAAAGGAGGCTTTGTAAGGGAACCAATAGCCGGATTACATGAAAACATTGCAGTATTAGACTTCAGAAGTTTGCATCCAAGCATTATGATTTCACATAATATTTCTCCTGAAACAGTTAACTGCAAATGCTGTGAAAAAGGAAAAAATGTTTCTCCTGAAGGAGACTGGTTCTGCGAAAAAAAACAAGGGTTTCTGCCTGCAATACAAAAAGAATTACTGGAAAAAAGAACTGAAATAAAAAAAGAACTAAAAAAAGAAAAAGACGAAAAAAAAATAATTGCATTAAATGCAAGACAGCATGCAATGAAAATTTTATTGAACAGCTTTTATGGGTATTTAGCTTATGAAAGAAGCAGATGGTATTCTTTTGAAGCCGCAAAAGCCGTAACATCATGGAGCAGGCATTATATTAAAGAAATTGCAAGCAAAGCGGAAAAAGCAGGCTTTACTGTAATTGGAGGAGATACTGATTCGGCTTTTATTAAGATTCCAAAAGAAAAAAGCAAAGAAAATGTAAAAGAGTTTGTTGAAAAAATTAATTCAGAACTGCCTGGAGTAATGGAATTAGAATTAGAAGGATTTTTTAAAAGAGGAATTTTTGTCACAAAAAAAGAAGGAACCGCAGCAAAAAAAAGATATGCTTTAATTGACGAAAAAGACAAACTAAAAATAGTTGGATTTGAATATGTTAGAAGAGACTGGAGCGGAATAGCAAAAAACACCCAAAAAAAAGTAATTGAATTAATTTTAAAGGAAGGAAAGCCCAAAGAAGCAATAAAAACAGTAAAAAAAGAAATTGAAAGACTAAAACAAGGAAAAGTGCCGAAAAAAGAATTAATTATTTTCAGCCAGATCAAAAAAAGCATTGCACAATATGATTCAATCGGGCCTCATGTAAGCGCAGCAAAAAAAGCAATAAAAAAAGGAAAAAAAATTGGAGTAGGAAGCATGATTGGATATATTATCACTAAAACAGGAAAAAGCATTTCAGATAAAGCAGAAATGGAAGAATTTGTTGCTGAAGGCAATTATGACGCAGAATATTATATTTATCATCAACTGCTTCCGGCGGTAATCAAACTCATACAAGAATTAGGTTACTCTGAACAGGACTTAATTCACGGCGGAAAACAAAGCAATTTAAGCGCTTTTGGATAAACCTTTTTTAAACCTTTAATTAGACTCTTTTTAGTGTGATTAAATGAAAAAAACCATTTTATTAATTGGATTTATTGGCTTGTTAATTGGCTGTACACAATTTCAAGTTAAAGATTGCGGAACAGATTTAGACTGCTTTAATCAAAGCATGATGAACGGGGAAAAAGCAAAAGTGAAATACACTGAAGAAACTCTAGTTCCGCCAAATTTCACTTTATATGGGGCTGACACTTTTTACACTACTAAAAACACTGAAGCAGAGATAATTAACTGCGATGAAACTTTTTGTAAAGTTAATTTGACAAATATAGAATTTAGGAGCGCTGCTGAATGGTCTGAATATGATGGGTCTATGAAAACAGAAATTTGGGAAAAAACAGAATGCAGTTTCCTAAGAGTTGAAGAAATAGGAAACACGAAAGGATGTAAAAAAATAAAATAAAGTGATTTGAATGGAAAAAAACGAATTTGAAGATTATGTGAAATCAGGAAAAGTACTGCAGGAAGTCCAAAAAAATGCAGTCAAAAAAGCAAAAGTTGGAGTAAAACTGCTTGAATTAGCTGAAACAATAGAAAAAGAAATTTTGGATTTAGAAGCAGGAATGGCTTTTCCTGTCAATCTGTCATTGAATAATATTGCAGCACATTATACTCCTTCATTTAAAGATGAAACTTTAATAGAAGAAAAAGATGTATTAAAAATTGACATTGGAGTTGAAGTTGAAGGATTTATTGCTGATGCCTCAGTTACAATGGATTTTTCAGGAGAAAACGGGAAATTAGTTGAAGCCTCAGAAAAAGCATTAGAAAATGTTTTAAGCATGGTTAAGGTTGGGACTCCGTTGGGAAAAATAGGAGAAGAAATAGAAAAAACAATTTTATCTTACGGCTTTAAGCCGGTGGAAAACCTTACAGGCCATGGATTAATGAAATATATTGCGCATTCAAGCCCTTCAATTCCAAATATTGCAAAAAATGATTCAAGGGCAATAGAAGACGGTAAAGCTTATGCAATAGAGCCTTTTGCTTCAAATGGCGAAGGAAGAATAAAAGAAGGAAGCCAAAGCGAAATATTTGAATTCAGCAAAGCAATTCCTTTAAGGAATTTGGATGCAAGAAAAATACAGGAAAAATCAATAATAGAATTTAATGGATTGCCTTTTGCTGAAAGATGGTTAATAAAAGAATTTGGAGAAACAAAAACAAAAATTGCTTTAAGGGAATTAATAGGAAAAAGTTCAATTAGAATGCATCCAATCCTGAAAGAAGATTCAAATGTTTTAATCAGCCAGGCAGAGCACACAATAGTCTGCTTTGAAGAAAAAATTCATATTACAACACAGCCAAAAGCAAAGGATTAAAAAAACTAAAATCCTATTTAATTCTGCATGAAGAAAGCATTAGTTTTGTTTTTGTTATTGTCCTTGTTTTCAGCTGTTTATTCTTTGAATGTTGATTTAAAGGCAGCTCCCCAAAATGGAACAGAGCCATTGACTGTAAATTTATGGGATTCTTCCACTGACTGCGATGATGTATCAGATAAATGCCTTTTTGAATGGGATTTTGAAGGAGACGGAATAATTGACCAGCCAACAAACAGCCCTGATTATTCAGTTAATCATATTTATTCTGCAGGATATTATTACCCTAAATTAAGGGTAACAAATTTATTGAATGAAACAGTTGAAGTAGGTTGCAGTAATTGTGCTGGAGGAAAAATTGAGGTTGCTTTATCAAGCGGAAACTGGCTTCCTTGGGCTAACCCTAATGGCCCATATAAGGCTGTAGCAGGAACAAACAATATTGAATTAGATTCAACCGGAAGCGGAGACAAAAGCCCAGGAAATATTCCAGCTGGAAATTATAACTGGAAAATAACAACTAATTCAGGAAACCCTAATTGCCCTACAACAGCTTCAGGGCAAAACCCTGTAATAACATGCGATGGAATTGGAACAGCAACAGTTGAATTAACTGTAACAGACAATGGCGGAGCAACAGATACTAATTCAACTACTTTAAAGACAGTTCAAGAACAAACAACAGATTACATTAATATTGTTAAAATACAAGCAGAGCCAGAAACACTTAATAAAGATCAAGAGGATTTGACAATTATAGTAACAATAAGAAATGTTTCCAGCCAGAACCAGACTTTTGATATTGACTTTCAAGTAAAAAACATGGATGGAATTGATTCAGGCATGATAATAACACCAATTTTAGGCCAAACAATTAATGCATTTGACCAGAAAGATTTTGTTAAAACAATTACTTCAGCTGAATTAACTGGAGCAGGACTAAAAACACTGGAAAATTACTGGGTTTATGTAACAGCAAAAGCTCCAGGAGAAACAAACATTACACTTAATTCAAGAAGAGCTGTTTTCAGCTATAATGAAATAAGAACAGTTCAGATTCCTGAAACAAATTTTATCGGAATAATTATGGCATTGCTGTCAACAATGCTTATTTTAAAGAAAAGATAAAATTTTAAAGCCAGAAAACCTTTTATTTGATGAAATGAAAAAAATAGTGTTGTTGTTTTTATTGTTCAACATACTGAATGCTTATTCTTTAGGAGTAATATTAGATTTGAATGTTTTTAGCGGAGAAGAACCATTAGATGTCAATTTAAGCGTAACAGTATTAGAAGGAGGCGGAAAAACAAGAACCTGCTGGGATAATAATAACTGCGGAACAGGAAATGAAAAACCAGAAGAAACAAAAGACTGCACTCCTTGTGTTCCCATGGATTCAAGACCTTGCATTACAACAGAAAATTGTCCTGGATTTCAGGTTTGCAATGCAGAAAGCCAATGGGAAGAAACATGCAATGATGTGTCAGCAGACGGCTGCCCTATAAACACACCAACTATTTTTGTCAAACAAATTTTTCCAAAAGAAAATATTACTGTAACACAAAATCAGGCTTTTACTTTTCAAACCAAAGTAACTTGTTTAGGAGCAGACTGCGGTGATGTAACTGCAACACTGGATCCGATTTTTGGTTATGATCAACCAGGTAATGGAGGGGATAATGCTTATGCTAATGCAATGAGGTTATCAAAATACACTGCACCAGAAAACGGTTTAGTTCAATCAATGACAGCAGATTTTGAAGAAGGCGGTGAAGTAATATTTGTAATTTATTCAGAAGAAGGAAATTTGCTGGCTCAAAGTAATCCTGTTACAACAGCAAACGCATGGATCACAACAACATCAATAAGCTTGGAAGTAACAGCAGGAACAAATTATTGGCTTGGATGGATGTATAAAGGAAGTCCGCCATGGGTATTATGGACTGCCGGAGACGCTGGACAAGGAACATATATTAATGCAGGAACAACTTACCCAAATGTTCCAAATAATTTACCTTCAATGGGAAACAAAGATTACAAGTTAAGTGTTTACGCTACTTACACCAGCTTTGATAAAGGAGTTATTCCAATGAATGCAGGAAACCCTTTTTACACAACAGACCAGAATCCAACAAATTGCCTTAATATGCTTGAAGGAGAGACTTGTGTTAATACTTGGAGTGTGATGCCTACAGGAAGCATTGGAGGCAAATATGATTTTTTTGTTGATTATGTTCCGGCAGATGCAGGAATAACAGCAAAAAAAACTCCAAAATTAAGAATAACAATTGGTGCAGGAGAAAGCTGCGTAGACAATGATGGAGACACATTTAATGCTTTTGACCCAGAAAACTGTTATTCTGGAACAGACTGTTTGGATTCAAATCCAGATGTTAATCCAGGAGAAACTGAAGCATGCAATGGAATAGATGACAATTGTGATGGAATAATAGATGAAGGATGTGCTGTCTGCGTTGAGGACTGGGATTGCAGTGAATGGAGTGAATGCCAGACAGCAAGCCCGCCTTTTGTGTTTGAATGGGATTTTGAAGGAAACGGAATAATAGATGAAACAACAAATACTCCAAACAACTGGCTGATTCATTCTTATAATGCAGGATATTATAATCCAAAACTGCTGGTTACAGACAGGACAAACAAAAAAGGAGAAGACTCAAAGCAATTAAGTGTTTCTCTTCCAGGAGGAAATTTTCCTCCAATAGCTAAAGCAAACGGGCCTTATATTACAAAAATAGGGACAATTACTTTGAATTCAAACGAAAGCATTGACGACGAATTTATTGCAAGTTATTTATGGGAAATTACAATACTAAAAGGAACACCAGACTGCAGTTTAAATAATCCAAATCTTCCTGCACCTGAACTTACTTGCAATGGAATAGGAAAAATAGAAATAAAATTAACTGTAACAGACAATCAAGGGGCAAAAAGCACTGATTACACTACAGTTGAAATAACCTCAAGCCAGACAGAAGACAAAATAAATTTAGTTAAAATGCAAGTAAAACCTGAAATAGTAAAAAAAGGAGAAGGAATAGAAATAACTGTAAGAATAAGAAATGTTACAGCAGAAAAACAAGACTTTGACATTTTATATGAAATAAAATCAGCAGAACCAAATGATACGGCTATGCCAGTACTTTTATCAGGAAACCTTAATGCACAAGAAATTGAACAATACTCACAAAAAGATTTTGTTTTATTGATTTCAGCAGAAGACCTGCAAAATAACTTAAAGTCAGGAGAAAATTACTGGATTTATGCAACAGCAACAACAACTGGATTAGAAGAAAACACTACATTTAACACCAGAAGAGTTACATTCAGTTACAAAGAAACTTTAGGGCCAATTCAAGTAAATGAAACCGGATTTACTACGATAATAATAATATTGGCTTTAGTATTGTTTATAACAACAAAAAACAAAAGATTAAAAAGAAAAGAAAATTAAGTATAAAAGGAAGTGAATTAATGGAATTAAATTTTTCAAAAAAAAATATTGTTTTTGCAGTGCTTGTTTTTTTGAGTGTGATTTTATGGGTTTATTTTTTGAATTCAACAGAATTAACTCTGACAGAAATGCTTGACTTAAGCCAAATGAACTCCACAATAGACAAACTGAATTCAAGCAATTTTATTTTTTTCCTTTTATTTTTTCCTTTAACCATTGCATTAATCACAATTCAATGCAAAACAGAAGAAAACAAAATTAATTCTTTTATTGTCTCGCTTGGAGGAGTATTGCTTGGATTAATTGCATCAATGTTTTTGTTTCCTTTAATGCAAGAATACCTTTTGATTGGAATATTTTATTTGATTGGAGTTGGCTTGGCAGTTGAAATGATTTATACAAGGCTGTTAGAACTAAAAAAATATGTTTCTTTAAGGATTCTGGGAACAGGAATCCAGAGAACAACAACAATTCTTGCTTTAGGATTGTTTTTGCTGGTAGCATTTACAGTAAATGAAAACCATGAATATTATTCAGAAAAAATAGACGAAGAACTTCTTAAAATGGCAGGCGGAGAACAAGCAAAAGAACAGTTAACTACAGGGGTTGTTGACGCAATAGTTGAATCACACAAGCAGTTAGCAGACCAGATTACTTCTCTTTCAAGTTTTCAGGCACTAGAAAATTCTTCTGATCCTAATGCAGTTATATTTCACACAGGAATAATTGAAATGAAAGATCAATTGTATTCCCCTAAATACAGGCAGCAAATCATTGACGAAATAAACAAGCAAAACGCAGTATCAGACGACCAATTAAAAAGCGTTCTTTCTTCAGTTAAAGAACAAATGCCTTTATTCGGAGTAATAGTTGATTTTCTATGGTTAATTGAAGGATTTGCATTTTTTTCAGTTTTCCTTTTAGTCTCAAACACAGTGTTTTATGTGCTGACAATAATTTACGGACTGCTTATAGAACAAGTCTTTGCGTTAATTAACAAATAAAAACAATTCCTTACACTTTTTGTTCTGCAGGCCCCATAGTGTAACGGATAGCATAATAGCTTGCGG
>JAHJUD010000005.1 GCA_018829335.1 Microcaldota archaeon
AAGAATATTATAATTCATTAGAAAAAGCAAGAAAAGAAAAAAACCTTAAACCTTTGATAAAAATAATGAAGAAAAGCTATCAAGACATGCTGAAAATTTATTCCCAAAAAACAAAAAAGTAATACACCACAAACTACAAAAAGCTTTGCCTATAAAGTCTTTTTTGCCTATAAAGTTGAAAGTTTGCCTGTAAAGTAGTTTTTCTGCTTTTTGTAGGATTCTGTCGTTTTTGGGTTGTTGAATAAATTGACACAAAATGGTTTATAGAGAATTGTTTAGTGTGTTTGTGGACACAAAACAATAGTTATATAAAGATATATAATTAATCTTTATTTTTAAATACGCAAAAAATTTAAAAAGAATGGAATCTATTTAATTAGTGGTTTATAGTAAAGGGGGTTGCTCTGCAAAGAGCAACGTGAACCCCCTAACAGGTGCTAATTTTGAAAGTAATGATTTTTATTGATTTTGAAAACTTTAGACAAAGTCTTTGGAAAATGAATGGAAAACTTCAGCCAAAACTAAGTATGCTTTCAAAATTTTTGATTAAAAAATTATGTGAAACAAATAATTGGAATTGCTACAATCCTCGTCTTATTAGAACATATGCTTATACAGGAATTTATATTGATTCCACAATAAAAAAAATTAAATCTGATTTAGAACGAGCAGAAAAAGAAAAACAGACTTTTACAGGAAGGATTAAAGAAACATTAGAAAAAGCAAAGCTTCGTAGAGAAACTCAAAAAAATTTTGTAAGAATAAATGTAAATCACTGTGATTTTTTTGAACTTCGTACAAAACCGTTGCAATATTGGAAAGGAAAAGTGTTTCAAAAGGGAGTTGATGTCCAATTAGCAGTAGATTTAGTTTCTCATGCATATAATAAAAGTTTTGATGTTGCGATAGTGTGTTCTGGTGATGTAGACTTACTTGAATCAGTAAAACTTGTTAAAAATCTCGGAAATAAAGTAATTATTTTTTCACATCCAGTCAACATAGCAACTGCGATGGAAACAGAAGCTGATTATTTTATAGATATTTCTAAACTCAATGAAAATGAAATTAAAGAAATTTCTTTTGAAGTGAATCAAGAAAATTATTCTAAAGAAAACTATTTTGTTGAACCAGATTTTGTTGAATAATAGCTTAATTTATTGTTGCTTTTTTGATTAAATTCTGCCACTCATTTGTTTTTTAAATTTTTGAGTTGTTTTGCTGTTTCTATTCCTTCTTTGGTTAAATTGTAAGCAAAGAATCTTCTTTTTTTGTCTTTTATTGGAACTGCTTGAATTAGTTTTAGTTCTTCTAATTCTCTTAATCTTAAACTTAATGTTGCTTCTCTCGGCAATGCTTTCTTTAATTCTTTGAATCTTAAAGGCGGTTTGTTCAGCATAAATAAAAGTAGTTTAACTGAACCTCTTTTTTCAAAAAAACTTAAATCCATAAGAAAAGGTTGTTTACAGGCAAATAATACTTTAACTAACAAAAAACAGTGTTACGACAGAAAAAGTAAGTATTATTAAGGGGAAAACACATTATAAAACACTATTAAATGCAGTCAGGGGTGAGTTAAGTTGATTATTGAAACAACAAAAATTTTAATTATAGGAATAGTAGTTGTGGCTTTAATAGGAGCTGGAACTACAACAAAATTTTATTTAGATAAAACTGATTTAAGCAAGGATTTCTCTAAACAATTAAAACAAAATGAAATAACTCTTAAAGAAAAAGATGTAAACTTGAATGAATGTTTAACAGACCAAAACTCGTGCCAAAAAAACCTAATAACCTTTCAACAACAATTATCTACTGCAAAACAAAATGTTTTAGACCAAAATACTGCAATCAGCCAATTGAATGATGATTTAAATGAATCAAAAAAACAAGTTTTGGAATTACAGGGAAGTTTAAGTCAAAAGAGTTCTGATTTAGTAACCTGCAACAACAGTTTAGATGTATGCAATGCAGGAAGTGCAGGGGCTCAATCCAGTTCAAGCACCTGTCAAACACAATTATCAGCCTGCAATAACAGTTTAAATACTTGCTTGAATAATGCCAGTGAAGGTTGCCAAACACAAGTTAATAATTTGACTTCCCAGCTTTCAACTTGCAACAGCAATTTATCTGAAGCAAATTCAGATTTAACATATTACCAAAACAGTTTAGCTTATTGTAGTAGCCAGTTTAGTGCAATGGCACAAAATTATGCTTCAATAAAATGCTGTAGTGGATTGTTGGGCGTAGGAAACAAACCACGTTATACAATTTCAGGAGCAGATATAACTTGCGGCGACACTGGCACTTATCCAACTGGATGTTAATGTTAAAACTTGTATGCACTCCAGAGTTTTCTGTTTCCTCTGGTCTGCATTACAACCCAATTCTTGTTATGCATTCTTTCCAAATAGTGTTCTGCGGTATTCCAAGAAACTTTAGCCAACATTGCGACTTGTGTAGTGTTTAAAAGATATTTATTTTCCATTAATACTTTCAATATTTGGTGTTCAAAGGAATTGATAATTGCTTTTCTTTTTTCACTTATTTTTCTCTTTCTTCTTATTCTCATCAACAATCACACATTCAACGGTTATGGGTTTTTTTTTAATAATATTTAATTTTACTAACATTCCTTTTTTCAGTTCAATTGAATTTCTCATTGAAGCAGGAATTTTAATTGAAAATTGTCTCCCATCAAAAATAAGATTTGTCTCAAAATAATTCATTTCTTTTGGTTCTTTGAGTTTCATTTCTTCTTGAATTTCTTTAGGAGCTACAAGTTCCATTTAACCACCAAATACAATAAAGTCTAATATTTTTAAAAATGTATGTTTTGAAAGTCTCATAGAATGAGACTAATATTACATAGATATATTTATATGCTTTTCGTTGCTATGTAATATAAGACTTAAACTATGTAAAAAGAAGGAATTTAAATGATTAAGTTTTTTTCGTTATTTTTTGCATTAATACTTTTTAATTCCAAAGTTTTAGGCAAAAAGAATCCAAAACTTTTATTGGTTGTAAGCAGTATTGAAACATTATTTTTAGGGGTAATTTAAATGGATTTACGAAAGCAAAAGGGATTACAGATATTTAAAACAAAAACAATTCAAAGCGGAATAGACGGATGGGTAGTTCCAAGCCAAACAAGCAACAAAAAATATTTTGTTAGAAAAGATTACTCTTGCAGTTGTCCTGACCATAAAACAAGAGGTTGCACTTGCAAGCACGCTTTTGCTGTCCAATATTTTCTGCAAAAAATAACTTTCACTGACAAAGAAGTAATAATAGAAACCAAACGCTTAACTTATCCGCAAGCATGGAAAGCTTACAACAAAAGCCAACAAGTAGAAAAAGAATATTTTTTGAAATTACTAAAAGATTTAACTACAACAGAACAAGAAAAAAATTTTGGCAGACCAAAAGCAAACTTAGGAGAAATGGCTTTTTGTTGCACACTAAAAGTTTACTCTCAATTTTCAACAAGAAGAGCTAACACTGATATTAAAGAAGCTTTTGAAAAAAAATTAATTTCAAAACCGCATCATTATAATACAATCATAAAATATTTTGATGAACCAAAATTAACTCCTTTATTGAAAGAATTAATTGATGTTTCAGCTGAACCATTAAAAAGCATTGAAACAAAGTTTGCAGTAGACAGTTCAGGTTTTCGCACAACAAAGTTTAACGAATACTGTAAAGAAAAGCATGACACTAAAAAAAAGCATGAATGGGTTAAAGCTCATATTTGCACTGGAACAAAAACCAATATTATTACTGGAATAGAAATTACAGGAGAACATGGAGCTGATTGCCCGCAATTCGCTCCATTAATTAACCATACAGCAAGCAATGGTTTTGAAATAAAAGAAGCTTCTGGAGATTTAGCTTATTCTTCAAGAGACAATATTGGTTTAATTGATTCTTTAGGCGGAATAGCTTACATTCCTTTTAAGAAAACTGCAAGAGGGATTCCAAGAGGTAAAACTCATATGTGGAGAAAAATGTTTCACTACTTCAAATTCAATCAAGAAGAATTTTTAGAACACTATCATGTAAGAAGCAATGTTGAATCTACTTTCAACATGGTTAAAGCAAAATTCAGTGATTTAATCAGAAGCAAAAAACCAACAGCACAAACAAATGAATTACTGTGTAAAATTCTCTGTCATAATATAGTTGTTGTAATTCACGAAATACACGAACTAGGAATAACAGCAAAATTTAACTAAAGTTAGGGAGTAAATCTTAATGAGAACAATCTGGAGTTACTCCCATTTAGTTAAAAGTATTTATAGATAAAATTTACCAAAAAATTTAAATGGTAATATGTATGAATACTGAAAACTTAAAAGGGGGTGAAATTCTAAAAGGTGAAAAAATGGGTTGGAAAGCTATTGTTTGGGAAATAAAAACTGGTTTAAAAAGAGTAAATCCACTTAAACACACTTTCCGTTTTTTTATTTTCTTTGTAGGAATTCTGTTACTTATTTATTCTATTTTTTTTAAACAAGACGTATCAAGTGTCATAGTTTCTCTTGTTCTTATATCTCTTCCAATGTTTATGAGGTTATAAACATGGGAAACTTTAATCCCCCTATAAGAAAAAAAGACTTAAAAAAATCATTTACAAAATATTTTGGAACACATAAAGACAAAATAATATTGTTTGGTTTTTTGTTGTTTGCCATTTCTTTTGTCTTTGGGGGATTAATGCCTATAGAATTTGTCTTAGTAATAGAACGATTATCTATTGTAATTTTAACAATAGCTGGATTAACTGATTATGTTAATTCAAATGATAAAACTTAATTTGCCTATAAACTCTTAATTCTGCCCACAAAGTAAGAGAAATTAACTACTTTATAGGCAAAGCTACTACAAAACAAACCTATTAATATGTGTTAAGCGAATAAGAATGCCCCAAATCACTAATCTCAATACCAAAAGCCTTGAAGAGTCCTTCAATTCCAAAAAAATTTGTTAACAAAATTACGGACAGTATCCAAATAAGAAAC
>JAHJUD010000057.1 GCA_018829335.1 Microcaldota archaeon
AATCAGAAACATCATTTGGCGGCCAGATATTAAAAGACGCTATACACCCACTAAACATAACTAAACCTAATAATGCAATCAATAAAACTTTCTTCATGTTTTATTGTAGTCTAAACTAGTATTTTATTCTTTCGGCAAATCAAAAAAAGCTTTCAAATAATTCTTTTTCTTCCAGAATCTGCTTCTCTGAAATTTCAGAGAAATGCTCTATTATTACAGGAATTTTTTTAATCTGCTTAATGGGCTTCAAAAGTTCTAATTCTTTTTCTGTTACAGGCTGATGGATTTTTCCATTAAAAGGCCTGTGTAAATGAATTTCTTTTATTTTTTCACTTAAATCCATTAAATCAGGATAAGTTTTGTCAGATAAAGAATGACCTAAATCAAAAAGCAAATTAATTGAAGGAAAAGAATCAAAAACTTTCTGAAATTTTTTGCCATAAACCAAAGCCTTTTCTTCAGTTGAAGTAATATTTTCAATTGCAAGAATTAAATTGTTCTTGTTTTTTTCTTCAAAATAACCCAGTACATCAAGCAAATTCTTCCAGGAAGTTTTCTCATTTAAAGGCTTTAATTGTTTGGTTTCTCCGATGCCATTAGATTCAACATAAGAAACCTCATACAAAAAGCCTGGATGAAAGCCAATAAGTTTTGCGCCGGAAAGGTCAGCAAAAACAAAAAAAGAATCAATAATTTTTTTGTTTAATTCTGTCAATCCAAGAGAAGGATTAAACCAGTGCTTTTCTTTCATTGGAGGAAACAAACCATGCAAAGAAAAAAAAACATCAGAAAAATCATCATGAATTTTTTGCACTGTTTCATTTAGATTTTCTTCAAAGGAATGAGTTGCACCTAATTCAATTGTTTTAAAACCCAAAGAATAAGCTTTTTCTACTGAATCATAAACTGAAAAACCTTTGGATGCAAAATAACTTGAACTTAATCCAATCAAAAAAATCAGCCTCAAAAAAATTTCCTTGCAATAAAAAATTAAACTAACGGTTATTTTATAAATGAATATAATCACAAATAATATGAAAAGTTATGAATAAAAAAAGAGAGAAAGAAAGAGTCACAATAAACATTGATTCAGCAGTATTAAAAGGCATTGATGGGAAAGTTGATGGAAGGAAAATAAGGAACAGAAGCCATGCAATAGAATATTTTGTAAGGCAGGCAATGCAAAGCCATGAAATTTCAACTGCTTTTGTTTTGGCAGGAGGAAAAGGCACAAGATTAAAGCCTTTAACCGACAATACGCCAAAGCCAATGATTGAAGTAAAAGGAAAACCTGTTTTACAATATGTAATTGAACTGCTGTCAAAATATCAGATAAAAAATGTAGTTATTGCATTAGGCTATAAATCAGAAAAAATACAGGAATATTTTGGAAACGGAGAAAAATTCGGTTTGAATATAGAATATGTAATTGAAAAAGAGCCTTTAGGAACAGGAGGGCCTTTAAGGCTTGCAAAAGATTTGCTTGTAGATGAATTTTTGATGTTTAACGGAGATAATTTAACTAATATTAACTTAAAAGACATGTTTGAATTCCACAAAAAAAACAATGCTTTTGCAACAATTGCATTGTCTTCAGTGCAGGATCCAAAAAATTTTGGGGTAATAGAAATGGAAGGAAACAAAATAAGAAAGTTTATTGAAAAGCCTGTTTCACCTAAATCAAATCTAATTAATTCAGGAACATATATTCTGAAACCTGAAGTAATTGACATGATTCCAAAAGGGTTTTCACTGATTGAAAAAGATGTTTTTCCAAAATTAAGCGAACAAGGAAAATTATACGGCTATGTTTACAACGGGCAATGGTTTCCAACAGACACAATTGAAAGATATGAACAAGCAAAAAAAGAATGGAAAGGAATTATTTAATTAAGAGGGGGATTAAATGAGAATATTAATTACAGGAGTTAACGGCTTTGTAGGAAGCCATTTAAGCGAATACATTTTAAACAACAATTTAGGTGAAGTGTACGGAACATACAGGACAAAAAACGAGGATTTTTCAAACACAAAAAAAATAATGAAAAAAATAAGTTTTGTTGAATGCGATATAACAGACTCTTATTCAGTTGACATGACAATAGAAGAAATAAAGCCAGACTATATTTTTCATTTAGCAGCACAAGCTTTTGTTCCTTCTTCTTGGAAAAGCCCTGTAGAAACACTGAATACAAATATTATTGGTTCACTGAATTTATTTGAAGCAATCAAAAAAAACAACAAAAAAATTAGGATCCAGATTGCAGGCTCAAGCGAAGAATACGGTTTAGTAAAAGAAAACGAAGTGCCAATAAAAGAAAGCAATCCTTTAAGGCCTTTAAGCCCTTATGGGGTAAGCAAAGTTGCAATGGATTTACTAGGATACCAGTACCATCAAAGTTACGGCCTGAATATTATAAGAACAAGGGCATTCAATCATGAAGGCCCAAGAAGAGGAGAATCATATGTTACAAGCAATTTCGCAAAACAGGTTGCATTAATTGAAGCAGGAGAACAAGAACCGGTTATTAACGTAGGAAACTTGGAAGCAAAAAGAGATTTCACTGATGTAAGAGACATGGTTAAAGCTTACTGGCTTGCAGTAGAAAAAGGAACTTCCGGAGAAGTTTACAATATTGCTTCAGGAAAAGCATACAAAATACAAGAAGTAGTAGACATACTAAAAAAACTAAGCAAAAAAGAATTTCAAGTAAAACAGGATCCAACAAGATTAAGGCCTTCAGATGTTCAGATTTTATTAGGGGATTCAAGCAAGTTCAGGAAACAGACTGGCTGGAAGCCTGAAATACCATTTGAAAAAACAATGGAAGACTTATTAGATTACTGGAGAGAAAAAATCAAAGCAAGATAAGAAAAACAAATAAAAAATCAGAAATGGAAAAATCATAAAAAAAATAAACAGAATAAAAAAATCTGAAAAAAATAGAAAGAACAATTGAATAAAAAGAAAAAAAATAGAAAATATCCTAAATTAAGAATTGAATTGATTTTTTATGAATGACCTAAAAGAAAAAATCAGGAATATCCCTGATTTTCCAAAAAAAGGAATAATGTTCAGGGATATAACTACACTGCTTCAGGATAAGGAAAGTTTTAGACAAGTTGTTGACGGATTATCTAATCAACTTAAAGAAAAAGAAATTAAATTTGATAAAATTGTTAGTGCAGAAAGCAGAGGATTCATTTTCGGAGGAATTTTAGCTTACAAATTTAATGCAGGTTTTGTTCCTGTTAGAAAGCCAGGAAAACTTCCAGCGCCAAAAATAAAACAAGAATTTGAGACTGAATATAGTGTAGATGCCTTTGAAATACATAAGGATGCTATTAAAGAAAACGAAAAAATTTTGATTTGTGACGATTTATTAGCAACTGCGGGGACTAGTTTGGCTGCAATTAAGCTAATAGAAAAACTTGGCGGCAAAGTACAAGGCTGTGTATTTCTAATTGAACTTAGCTTTCTAAATGGAAGAGAAAAACTAAAAGAATATGATGTATTCTCTCTTATCCAATATGATAAATAGTTAATTTTTCAACTTTGTAACTAGATCTTCTATTACTCTTTTTACAGTCTTAAAATCTGATATAACAACCAATGAAAAATTTTCATATCCGTTCTTGTCAAGTATTTCTCTCCTTTTCAAATAATATTCCTCTTTAGTTTCCCCTTTATTACGGCCGTATTTTAGAGGCGGATGAAACTCTAAAAAAATTTTGTTTTGAATGAAAAAGTCTATATCCCTTCGATTAATTTTAAAATGAACGTTTTCTCCTTCTACTGGTTTATCTATTAAGTTGGACTCCTTTAGCATTCTGCAAACTTTCTTTTCTTGATTTGAATCAAATCCACAACCCATAAAAAAATAAGGGCTGTTATTTCTTCTTGCTAGTCTAGAAATATGAGGCAAATCAGGATACATCTCGTGAGCTCGTTTCCCCATTTTGCTAAAATGATTTGGATACAGTTCTTTGCACCTCATTGCCCCCTTTTGACAGGTCTTAAGAAAAGTTCCTTCACGTTTCATTTTCTCATGAGCTTTCTTCATATTCCTTCTTGAGTGTTCTGGATCTTTTTGCTGAAGTTTTTTTGCCATATTCGAAAAATATTCTTTAATAGTTCCAGATTTCCGCAATTGTTTCATTCGCTTTTTTCCACATAGCGAACCATAGTTTTTTCCAAGTTCGTGTCCAAGCGAAGGATACTTTCTTTGAGCTATTTTTCCTGCTTTACTATATAAACTATAACCATGTTTTTCAAGCGCTTTCTTTTGATTTTGCTTAGCAGCAATGCAAAACTTGTACCATTTAACTGTTTTCTTTTTATAACGTGCTCCAACTTTCAAGCCTAGTTTTTTAGATATTTCTTCATCTGAAAAACCTGTTTCTACAAGTAATTTAACCTCTTCTCTAACTTTAATGTGATTCTCATCTTGTTTCATTGTATCAACAACTAGTTTAATAATAAAAAAAATTTGAAGATTTTAAATAGTTTCTAAAGGTGATTGCCGTTGAAAAAACTCAAAAAAGATTAAATAAACAATGCTTCAAAGTATGTTGCATTGAATGAAAAAAAGGTGAAAGAGTGATTGGATTAATTGGCGGATCAGGGTTTGAAGACCCAAAATTGTTTAAAATAGAAGAAGAAAAAACAATTGTAACTGAATTTGGAAAACCTTCAGGAAAAATAAAAATAGGAAAAATCGCAGGAAAAAAAATTGCTTTTATTTCAAGGCATGGAACAAAGCATACAATTAATCCTACAAATGTAAATTACAGAGCAAATATTCAAGCGCTCAAGGACTTAGGAGTGAAAAAAATTCTTGCTTCTTCTGCAGTTGGTTCATTAAAAGAAGAATTCAGGCCAGGAGAATTAGCTTTTGTTGATCAATTCATTGATCGCACTACAAAAAGGCAACAAACTTTTTTTGATAAAGAACAAGTAGCCCATGTTTCTGTTGCAGAGCCTTTTTGTGTAAATTTAAGGAAACATTTAATTGATTCAGCTGAAAAACTAAAAATCCCTTATCATGAAAAAGGAACTGTTGTTGTAATTGAAGGGCCAAGGTTTTCAACTAAAGCAGAAAGCCTTTTGTTCAGAAGCTGGAATGCAGAAATAATTGGAATGACTTTAGTGCCAGAAGCAATTCTGGCAAGAGAAGCAGAAATCTGTTATGCAAGCATTGCACTAATAACAGATTATGATGTATGGAAAGAAAAACCAGTGGATGTGGAAACAGTCTTAAAAGTAATGAAAGAAAATTCAAGGAAATTACAGCAGTTAATAGAAAAAGTTATTCCATTAATTGAAGAAAAAGACTGTGAATGCAATACTGCATTAAAGCATGCACTAATTTAGACTCTTCTATTTCTTGCAGGTTTTTTTGGAGGTTTCTTTTTTGCACTCATTTTTTTAGGTTTAATCAATCCTTTTGCAACCATTAAATTATGAAGTGAACCGTGTTCTTTTAATTCCCTGAAAAATTTTTCTCTTCTTTTTCGTAATTTAAGTCCCTTAATCTGCTGTTGCGGGGTTAAAGCAAGCAAATTAAATTTATCCATTGCAAAAGACACAGAATCAAGAACAACTCTTGCTTTTGTTTTTTTTTGCAAACGAATTGCATGCTCTGCCCCAAGAAAACTTACTTCACATTCAGGAATACCTTTCAAAAAAACCTTTTCTCTTTTATCATACATTAATTTTGCTGTCCGCAAAGTCAGTTTGCCTTCTTTTCTTCTCCTTGAACTAGATTCTGTTCTTAATTGCTCGCTGTCCAAAAAAACTATCTTGCATTTTTTTTCTTTTTGCAGGTAATTAATGACTTTTCTCCAAAAAATATCTTCTACATGATCCGATAAACCATAAAAATCATGAAAAGAATATTCTACGCCCACTTTTGTTCCAGGCTTTAAGTCAAGTGATTCAACCACTTGCTTTACATCAGAAAGATTACTCGCAGCATTAAAAAGCCCAACTAAAGTTTTCTTCATAAAAGAATTAGTTTTTCAAAGTTTATTTAGTTTTGCTTTTACATTTTATCCAAGGCAGCAATCCTTTCATCCAATGGAGGATGAGTATTAAACATGCCTTTAAACCAGCTCTTATGCTTTTTCTTGAAGGGATTAGAAATATACAGGTTTTCTGTTGCTTCATTTGCAACTTCTAATGGTTCTACATCGGCAGAAATTTTTCTTAAAGCATCAGCTAAACCTTTAGGATATCTTGTAAGTAATGCTCCGTCAGCATCAGCCAAAAATTCTCTTTTCCTTGAAATAGCAAAACGGATTATTTGGGCAATAAAAGGAGTTAAAATTGCCAAAACCAATCCTACAACAACCAAAATTAAACCTAATTGTCCTCCTCCTCTTCGGTTTCCTCTTACTCCACCCCACAAAAAACTTCTCAAAATAATATTGCTTAATAATGCAGTAGTTCCAATCATTACAGTTACTAACATCATAAACCTAATATCATAATTTTTTATATGAGACATTTCATGGGCTAAAACTCCTTCTAATTCAAGTCTATTAAGCCTTGTTGCAGCGCCTTTAGTTACAACTATTACTGCATGCTGTGGATCTCTTCCAGTAGCAAAAGCATTTATTGCAGTGTCATCAATCATATATAATTTTGGCTTTGGAATTCCGGCAGCTAAAGCAAGCCCTTCAACTGAATGAAATAAATGAGGAAACTCTTTTTCTAAAACAGGTTTTGCTTTAGAAATTGATAAAACTAATGCATCACTTTTATAAAAAGCAGAAAAAATCATTACTAAAGCAATAATAAAAGCAATAATTAAACCAAAATAACCTAAACCTAAAATTTCTCCAAAAATCCAGCCTAAAAAAATATTAAACAAAAAGAAAACAATAAATAAAATAATTGAATTTCTTTTGTTTGCTGCAATCCTGTCATAAATCATTTAATCCCTCAACTAAAATAAAAAAAAAAGAAAAGAAAAAAGTCAGAAGCTGACTTTTGGAACTTTCTTTTCGGCTTCTGCTATTTCAAAGAATTCTTTTTCTTTAAATCCAAACATGCCTGCAATAACATTATTAGGAAAAGTCTGCATTGCATTGTTGTAAGCTAAAACTGAATCATTGAAAAATTGTCTTGCATAAGCGATTTTTGATTCAATTCCATCTAATTGTTCCTGCAAGAGTTTAAAATTCTCATTTGCTTTTAATTCAGGGTAAGCTTCAGCTACAGCAAACAAAGATTTTAATGCTCCAGAAAGCATGTTTTCTGCTTGAGCTTTTTTCTGAACGTTATCTCCGGCAGAAATTGCAGCAGTTCTTGCTTTAGTTACATTTTCAAAAACTGTTTTTTCGTGTTTAGCATAACCTTTAACTGTTTCAACCAAATTTGGAACTAAATTAGCTCTTTTCTTTAACTGAACATCAATCTGGCTCCAAGCGTTTTTAACGCGGTTTCTTTTAACAATTAATCCATTGTAAACTACAATGAAAAATATTACGATTAAAACTAAAACTATTGGTATAATCCATTCAAGCATAAGAAAACCTCCAATACAATTGGAAAGGAATGGAATAAAAAAGGTAATGTTAAAAGTAACTATTTTTTAGAACGAGTTGGTAAAAAAAGAAGCTTCAAAAATAATTTAGGCAAAGTAGCCAATGTTTGAAAACCAACTGTTGTTTGCGGAACTTTGGAAATATAACTATTACACAATCTAATTAATTGTGCATAAGAAATTTTGCAGTTTCTTTTAAACCACAACATATTCATTTTTGATTTTTTCATTGCACTTTTCAATTCTAAAGGATTATCTTTTAAAAACTCTAATGCTAGATTTGGAGTTCGTGCTCTCTGGTCTTCTCTTAAGTCAAGAATATCATCTGCTACTTGGGCTGCCATAAAAATATTTGAAAATGCTTCTTCTAGCTCTATAGCTTGTTTTCTTGGAATCCTCTCACAGACATTTAATAATGAAACCAGCGCCTTACCTGAACTTCCCGTGGTCTTCTCTTTTAGGCTTATCACATCTTTTTTTGTTGGATTTGAATTTTTTTTAAATTTTATTAAAGATTTGTTTGCCTCTCTTCGGAATTCTCCCGCAATTCTGAAAACCTGTTTTTTTTCAGCCGTCGTTAAAGGCATTTCCTTTACCCTGTGAACAAAATCAGAAATATGTGCTCTTGCTTTATCATCTCTTTTCCATTTTGGTATCTCAGTTACACTGCCAACAGTATTTACTTGATCCAAAATATCATCTATTCTACAAACATGCTTACTAAAAGCTTCTGCAGCCAAAAAACTATCAGGGTTTAAACGCTTTCTTCCAGCAGCATATTTCCATACTTCAGCTACAAAAGCATTTATTGAAAATAATCGCCTTTTCGTTCCAGATAAAGGTTTAGGATAACGTCTACTGGATAAAGCAGTTTTAAAAGGAAGTAAGACTGCTCTAAAATATCTTTTAGGAGATCCTTTTTTCTGAAAAGCCATTTTTGCCATAGAATAAATTAAACAAAATAAGATAATAAAAAACAAATGTTTTGTTTATAGTTTGAGCATTCAAATAAAAGCTTTTTTGAAAACAATTGAATGCACATGGAAAAAGAATTAACTTTCCGCGCTATATTAGTTGGCTCAATTTTAGCTGTAATAATAACAATGTATTCAGCTTTTGCCGGCTTAAAAATTGGAGGAGTATACTGGCCAATTACAACAGCATCAATAATGGCGCTTGGAATTTTAACTGCATTAAAGAATACAAATAAAAATGAAATAAATATTGCTCAAACAATTGCTTCAGCCGGAGGATTACTTGCAGCAGGAATAATTTTTACTGTTCCGGCTTTATTTTTGATTGGATTTGAGATTTCAATAACAGAAATAACATTAATTTCTTTGGTTGGAGGAATAACCGGAGTGATTTTTTCTGTTCCGTTAAGAAAACAAATGATAGAAAAAGAGAAACTGGAATATGCAGACGGAAAAGCTGCAGCAGCAATAATTTTAGCAGGAGACGAAAAAGGAGAAAAAATTAAAGTATTAGGGGCAATGTTTGGAATCGGAATAATTTTTTCTTTTTTAAGAGACTATTTAAAAACAATTCCTTCTTTTTGGAATATTGATTTAATTAAAACCCAATTCAATAAACTTTTTTCTTTTGGTTCAAGTGTTTCATTAATTCCTTTTTCCGGAGGATATTTAATCGGACCAAAATTCACTGGAATATGGTTTTTAGGGGCAATAATTTCATATTTTGTTTTGATTCCTTTTGTTGTTGCAAACAATTTATTTGGAGACAAACTGACTGCAAGCATTGAATTAACAAAACCTTTAGGAATCGGATTAGTTATTGGCGCAGCAATAATGTATTTTTTATTGAAAGGAATCCCTGCATTAAAAAACATTTTTTCTGACTGGAAAAACTCTTTTGAAAAAAACAATAAATGGATTGGATTAATGCTGATTGTTTTAACTGCAACAATTACAATCATAACAGAAATGAATTTGATTCTTGCAGTAATTGCAATTCTTGGCGCATTTGTAATGGCTTATGTTGGCGGAAGAGTTACAGGAGAAATGAATGTTGACCCAATGGAATTATTTGCAATGATTGTATTGATTGGAGCAAAAATTGTTTTTGGATTCAACGCAGTTTTTCTTGTAATAATTGCAGCGGTTGTATGCATTTCTGCAGGAATAGCAGGAGACACATTACAGGATTTAAAAACAGGTTTTATTTTGGGAACAAAACCAAAAAACCAGTTTATTGCACAATTAATTGGAGTTGTCATAGGAGCTTTGGTTATTGGTTTTGTGTTAATTGCATTACAGCAAAGTTATGGTTTTGGGGGAACAGATTTACCTGCTCCCCAGGCAGTTGCATTAAGCGCAATAATTTCAGCTGAAACTCTTTCACAGAATTTATTGATTGGAATTTTAATCGGAGGGATTTTAGCTTTAATTGTTTCTTTTTTTGAGTCAGCAATAATTATAGTGGCTTTAGGAATTGGAATGTATGTGCCAATTGAATTAAGCGCTCCATTGTTTGCCGGCGGTTTGTTAAGGCTTTATGCAGACAAAAAGAAATGGACTGAAAAAGGAAGATTAATTGCTGCTGGATTGATTGCAGGAGAAGGATTTACTGGTGTTGTTTTGTCTTTGCTTGGATTAGGGAAACTGATTTAATAAACAAAGGACAATTAATTATGCAAATGAAACAACAAATAATACTTTTTTTAAAAGGGTTGTTAATGGGGACATGTGATTTGATTCCCGGAATCTCTGGAGGAACAATTGCATTTATTACAGGAATTTATTCTAAATTAATTGAATCAATAAAAAATATTTCCCCTCATCTTGTGCTGGATTTTTTTCAGGACAAAAAAAAATTCAGGGAAGAACTAAAAAAAGCTGACTTGTTTTTTTTGTTGAATTTAGGTTTAGGCATTGGAATTGCAATATTTTTGGGTTCAAGGTTTATCACTTTTTTTCTGGACAATTATTTCACTTACACTATAGCTTTTTTTTCTGGATTAATTATTGCTTCATCAAAAATAATTTTTGAAGAAATCCAAAACCATACAAAAACAAACATTTTTTTTGGATTCATAGGAATAATTTTAGGAGGCCTTCTTGCATTGCTTATTCCAATGCAAATTACGCCAACTTATGCTTATGTTTTTTTAGGAGGCTTTTTTTCTGTCAGCGCAATGTTTTTGCCTGGAATTTCAGGGGCATTTATTCTGCTGATAATGGGATTATATGAATTCATGCTAAAAGTCTTAAAAGACATCCCAGGGCATTTAGATTACTTTGTTTTTTCGGTTTTAGGCGCAGGGTTAGGTGCATTCACTATTTCAAGAATAATTGATTTTTTATTCAAAAAAGACAAATGCAAGACATTATATGTTTTAGTCGGGTTAGTTTTTGGAAGCCTGATTATTCCTTTAAGGAAAATTTACCTTGAAACAACCCAATGGAACTTGGAAAACCTTTTATTGCTGGCAGTGCTTTTTGGTTTAGGCATAATTGCAGTAATAATAGCCAGCAAAATGACAAAAAATAAACCATAAACTTGCTAACACAAATAAAAGCATTAAAAAACATTTTCACTCAGAATATTCTACTAATTCTGACAGAATCAAAAATCCGGGGGGAATTAAATTTGAATAAGAAATTAATTGCGTCTATATTGTTTTTAGTCTTGATTGCTTCAACTGCTTCAGCTTTAATTACAGTCAATGTAATAAAGCCAAATGCTTCAACTAAAATAAATGCTTCAACAACTTCTTTTGATATTAATTTTAATGTAAATTATGATGGAAACTCTGGTTTAACTGCAAATATTTACCTTGACAATGACTCTAATTCAAACAATGGAAATTCAGGCACAATAACAACAGGGCTTGCAGTATTAAAAGGAAGCAATAAATTCACATGGAATACTTCAGCGGTTTCAGATGGAACAAAATATGTTTATGTTAATATAACTGACGGAAACCAGAATGGAAACGCTTTTTCAGCAGGGTTCCTAGTAGACAAAACCCTTCCTGAAACAACTTTTACAGGATTTACAGATAATGTGTGGAGAAGAAACGCAGCAACAGTTCATTTTTCCTGCAGTGCAGACTGCAATAAAACCTACTATAAATTAAATGACGCAAACTTTGTTCAGTTTGTTTCAGATTTCAATGTAAGTGCAAACGAAACTCATACAATACAGTATTATTCAACTGATTTGGCTGGAAACACTGAAACAACAAAAACTGCAACAATAAAAATTGATTCAGTTGCGCCAAACGATGCAAATAATTTAACTGCAACAGCAAACGGCTTGACAATAAATTTAAGCTGGACTGCTTCAACTGACGGAAATGGTTCAGGAATACAAAAATACTATATTTACAGGAAAGCAGACGCAAACAGTTCTTTTAGTTTACTTACTTCAAGCACAACAAACTCTTATTCTGATTCAGGTTTAGTGCATGGAACAATATATTATTACAAAATAAAAGCTTCAGATTACGCAGACAATAATTCAATGAATTACTCTAATGACGCAAACGCTATGGCAATGGATTCAACAGGACCAAGTGTTTCAAGCAATGCAGATTCTTCATGGCATACAGGAACAGTAACAATAACTTTAACCTCTGGAGACTCAGACTTCAAAACATTATATTACACAATTAATGGAACACTTTATTCAACTACAACAAACCCTAAAGCAATAGATTTTACTTCAGAAGGAGAAAACTCTCTTGAATTCTGGGCTTCAGATATTTACGACAACAATGGAAGCCATGGAACAGCCACAATAAGAATAGATAATTCAAATCCTAATGCTCCTTCAATGAATTCTCCTGGAGCCAACTCAAACGGAGAAGTAAGCTTAAGCTGGAGCAAGCCATCAGATAATCCAGGAGCAAACTCTGGAATAAAAGGATATGAAATCTGGAGAAAACTTTCTTCTGGAAGCTATGAAATAATTACAACAATAAATAACGGCGACACTACAAGCTATACTGACACAGGAAGAAGCCAAGGAAACTCTTATTATTACAAAATAAGAGCTTTTGACAATTTAAATCATTTCTCTGATTACAGTAATGAAGTACTGGCAACAATGCCTTCAGATTCAGGAAACAATAATACAGGCGATGTAATTGCGCCTTCAGTTTCTTGGAGCAGTCCAAAAGACGAAGACACAATAAAAGACTTAAATGTAACATTAAAGGCTTATGTTTCTGATTCAAGTTCAAGCCTTGCATTTATAAGTTTTACTTTCAAAAAAGACAGTGAAAGCAGTTATTCGTCAATTAAAAGTTTCTCTCAAGGCCTGCTGAACGGAACCCAAACAACAGTATGGAATACAAGCGGACTAGCAAACGGAAAATACCAGCTAAAAATTTTGGGAAGAGATTCTCCAGGCAATGTTAATTCAAAAATTATTACAGTAACTTTAAACAGAGAAAACATTGGAACCACGCCAGCAGACACAGAAAACACTGAAAAAACAGAAGAAGAAATTTTAGCTGAAAAAATAATACAACAAGCAAAAGAAAGCAAAACACAGGCAACAGATTTAATCAATTACTGGAAAAAAATGAACATTGATTTTTCTTCAGATGAAAAAATAACTGAAGCAAACTCATTGCTATTAAAAGCAGAAAACGAAATGCAAGAAAACCAGTTATTTTCATGCATTAAAGACGCAAACACATCAAAAATTCTTTTTGATGAATTCAATTCAAATACAGAAATAAACATTTATAATACTGAAACAATGACTTCACAAGAAACAGAAATGCAGTTAAGCGAAAAACTATCAAAAGAAAACCAAGCACTAAAAAAAGAAATTGAATTGTCAAGAGAAATGCAGTTAATTCAGGCAACTCATGAAAGCCAAGAATACTTCCAAGAAAACATTTTATTGAAATTAAGGAATACTTCAGAAGAAACAAAAAAATTCAAAGTAATTGAAGTAATACCAAAAGAACTCATTGAAAACACAGGATTAATAAAAAGCAATTACGAGTTTTCAGTAATAAAAGAAGACCCGATAATAGAATGGACAATAGAATTAGCAGCAGGAGAAGAAATACAAATAGTTTATTCTTTAGACAAAAAATTAACAAAAGAAGAAGCAGACAAAATAATTAACGAAAAAAACATTCAATTATTTGAAGGAATTCCTGCATTAGCAAACGAAAAAACCAAAATAAATGAAAACAGCTTTAAGGCAAATGCAACAACAACAGGATTCTTTTTGCTTGAAAACCTTTACCCAATAGGAATAGTGGTTCTTGTAATAATAATAATAATTGCAGGAATACTTATTTTCAGGTCAAAAGGAATTTCTTTTGGAAACACAAAAGAAAAAGAAAAACCATTAGAAGGACTTGGAACATTTTATTCAGGAAACTTTAAAGAAAAAAAGACTTTAAGGGAAGAACCGCCAAAAAACAAAATTAATCCAGTAAAAAGCGGGGAAGGCGGAAGATTTTCTTACAGGGGAGACTAACTCCCTTACTTTTTTTTCAGGAAAAAAAGAAAAAACAAGTCAACCGCATTATCTTTTTCCACTTTAGGAAAAACCACATAAAAAAAAGTTGGAAGAGAAATTTTTTGTGTTCTCGTCATCCACACCAGCAAGCCAAAAATAATAATCAATAAAACAGTTGCAATACTGGAATAAAAATTAATTGGAATCCCAAACAACTGGTTTTCAATTAATACAATTAAAGGAAGAAAAGAAACAGAAAAAACCAGAGAAAAAGTAAGCCTTTCAATTGAATCAATTTCTTTTTTATCGGGAAAAAAACCTAAAGTCAAAAAATAGCCTGGCACAGTAATTGTTAAAAATAACGCAATCAAGCCCAAAAACAACTGAATTAAAGCCATAAAAGAAGAATAAAATAGAAACTGTTTTTAATATTATTCAAAGACAAAAAACAATAGAATTAAAATAAAGCAAAGCATAATTATAATAAAGAGGGTTTAAATGGAGCAAATGATTACTGTTATTGGCGCAGGGCCGATAGGATTAAGGGCCGCAACAGGATTAAAAAACGAAGGATGGGATGTGACAGTATTAGAAGAACATTCAGAAATAGGGGTTCCGGAAAACTGTTCTGGATTGCTAAGCGTTAATGGACTGCAAAAAAACAAAATTGATGTTTCAGAAGTTACAGTAAACAAAATTTTTGGCGCAAAAATTTTTTCTCCGGAAAAAACATTTCTTAAAATAGAAAGAAAAGAACCTGTTGCTTTAGTGGTTGAAAGAGCTGGTTTAGACAAAAAACTCGAAAAAAAAGCAGAAAAAAAAGGAATTCAGATAAGAAAAAACACCAGAATGATTGATGTAAGAAAAGACACTATTTTTGTCCAGCACGAACAAAGAGGAGAAATGATGAAAACAAGGTTTGTTGTTGGAGCAGACGGCGCAGCCTCAAAAACAAGAAAGCTTGTAAACCCAAAAATTGACCCAAAAGCTTTTGTCAGGACAATACAGGTTAAAGCAAAAGGATCTTTTGATGACAGGTTAGTTGAAGTGCATTTAGGGGATTTCTGCAAAGGATTTTTTGCATGGGTTATTCCAGAAAACAAAACCACTGCAAGAATCGGATTAGGGGTAAGCGGAAGCTTTAACGCAAGAGAAAACTTTAACAAATTCACAAAAGAAATGGAAATCGAAGTATTAAATGAAAGCTCTTTTGTTATTCCTGTTACAAGGCCAATAAAAGAAATACAAAAAGACAATATTTTTTTGGTAGGGGATGCAGCATACCAGACTAAAGCAACAACAGGCGGAGGCATAATAACAGGAAGCATTGCAGCAGACATTGCAGTTAAAACAATTTCAGATCATTTAAAACACAAAAAGCCTTTAACTGATTACTGGAAAAATTTAAGTCCATTAAACAAAGAACTTGAACTGCACTGGAAAGTCAGAAAATATTTTAATTCATTAAACGACAAGCAGATAAATTCATTAATCAGGAAATTCAAGAAAGCAGGAATGGAAGAATTCCTGGAAAAACACGGAGACATGGATTTTCCATCAAAATTCATCAACAAAATGATGCTTTCCCCAAGCAAATGGGGACTGCTTCCAACCGGATTAAAAGTACTATTTTCTTAAGTAAGTGATTAAACAAATGGAAAAACAAGATTTTAACTGGTCATGCTAATTTTTGGAAGTAAACATTTCTGAAAAAGAAAAACAAAAACTATTTAAATGTATACAATTACTATGTATTTAATACACTAAAATTTAATACGGTGATTTTTTATGGGTAAAACAATTACAGCAAGAATTGATGATAAAGAAATGAAAGACCTTAAAATGATTGAAGAAGATGAAAAGCTTGACAGGTCAGCAATAGTCAGAAGACTCTTAGGTAAATCTATCAAAGAGTGGAAAATAGAAAAAGCATTAAAACATTACCAAGAAAAAAAAATAACTATTGGGAAAGTGGCTGAAATAACCGGCTTGACTTTAAGGGAAGCACTTGCAGTTGCTTCAACTAAAGGCATTTCCTTTCAGTATACTATAAAAGAACTTCAGGAAGACTTCAGAGAGGCCATTAAATGATTGTAAGCAATTCAACTATTCTTATTTATCTAGGAAAACTAAACAAACTTCATTTACTTAAAAAATTCTTCAAGAAAGTTTTAATACCAAAAGCGGTTTTTGAAGAAGTGGTTGTTGTAGGAAAAAAAGGCAATCATGCTGATGCAATATTAGCTGAAAAAGCAATTAATGAAGGATGGATTTTAGTAAAAGAATGCAGTGAACTAACGCAATTAAAAGATTTTGGAATCGATAAAGGAGAAGCACAAGCAATTTCTCTTGCACTAAAATTAAATACAGGCATTCTGCTTGACCAAACACATGCAAGAATTGCCGCAAAAGCTGTTGGCTTAAATCCAAAAGGAACCCTTTTTGTGCTGCTTAAAGCACTGAAAAAAAACCTTATTTCCTTTGAAGAATTCATTGATTTATTAGAACAGCTGATTCAAACAGGCTTCAGGCTTGACCAAGAAGTGTATCTTGAAGCAATAAAAAAAGCAGGAGAAATAAAAAAAATCAGAAAAGTTTAAGTCCATCAATCAAAGAATTCAAATAAACCGAAAAAAGAATTCTTGCCTCACCAAACAAAAAATTCCAGAAAAACAAAAGGCTGATTTTAGTTGCAAAACTGAAAAAATGAAAAGTGAAAAAATGAATAAAGCACCAAGAAGGTATGTTAAAAAAATCAAAGAGAAAGTAAGAGAAAACAGCAGATTGCGCAGACGATTACTTGAACAATTAAATAAATCAAGAAAACTTGACCCAATTTGGAGTTTAGGCAAGCTAAGGTATTCTGATTACAATGACATTTTAAGACCTGCATTTAGCACAGGCTTGCTTGATGCAATAAAAAAAATCCCAAGAAGAAAAAACAGGCGTTTGAGAATAATTGAAGACGGAGCAGGAAGCGGGATTTTTTCTGCAGAACTGAAAGAAAAACTGAATGAAGCAGGAATTCCTAATGAAATAACAGCACTCTCATTAACTTTGACTCCGCAGCTAAAAGAAAAACACAAAACAGGAAAAATTGACAGAATTGTTTTAGGGCCTGCAGAATTTTATGTTCTAAAACAGGAAGCAGGCGTAATAATTTCAATAAGCAGTTCACCGCAATATACTCTTTATGAACTCAAAAAAAACCTTTTGCTGAAGTTTGCTAATTCTTTGACTAAAGGAGGAATTTTTATTTCAGCTTTTTCTTTGGGAAGACAAATTATTGAAACCAGAAAAATTAATGGCAAAGAAATAACCTTAAATGAAAGGCTTAAAGGAATTGAAAGAACAATGAAAAAAAGAGGGTTTGAAGCAAAATTTTATCCTACAAAAGAATTCAAAATGACAAAAGAAACAAAACCCGAAGAAGTGCCTCCATTCATTCTAGTAATTAAAAGAATTAGATAAAGCATGCTGCAGAATAAGAAAACTAAAGCTTTTTTTGCATTTGAACAAAATGAGTTTGCTTGTAACCCATTTTCTTCCAGAAATCAAATGCTTTTGCTTGAGTATGAGCAAATAAATCAATCACTACAATTCCTTTTTCTTTTGCAGTTTTCTCTAATGCTTCAACAAGGTTTTTTGCTGCTCCTTTTCCCCTAAATTCTTTGTCTACATACAAGTCTTCAACAAAAACATGGATTCCGTCATCCCAGATATAAGTCGCACAAAAAAGCAATCCGATTGCTTTTCCATTTTCTTCTGCAAAAAAAGCAAAATCTTTTGCTTTAGAAAAAGAATGCATTAATCTTTTCTCTGCGTCTTCTTTTGACCAGTTCTCAAAATAAGGAGATTCTCCCATAACCTCGACAAATAAGTTAACTCCTCTTTTCACATCTAATTCATCTTGAACTTTTTTTATTTGCATGAAATCACAAAAAAAACTTATTGCAGTGCTATCAAAGATAGCACCTCGTGCTTAAACGGTTAACAGCACGGGCTTGTCCCGTGCACCGTTTCTCGCGGACGGAACCGCGAATAGCCTCAGGGAGATTCGAACTCCCGTCCCGGGATCCAGAGTCCCGCATCCTTTCAGCAAAAAATAAACCAAAATAATCAATCTATTTTTTTTGACCGCTAGACTATGAGGCTATATCCCGAAGGCTATACAAATAAGTATTAACATATTTTAAAAAGTCTTTTCTTTTTATCAGGATGACTAAAACCAATTACTTCTGAAAATTTTGAAATGTTATTTTTTCCTCTTATTCCTGCCGTAAATAACATCTTATATTTTTTATCTTTGAGCCACTTGCTCTTTTTTGAAACAATGCCAAATTCATCCAACCAAAAAATTACTTGATTAACAATTTTTTCGCTTGTACTTGAAAAACTAATTACTTTATTTTTCACTATAACAGTTCCATCGGAATCAAATAAACCTCTTATACAAGAAGCAATTAAATCTGTATTTTTAGTTTCTGTTATTATTTCAGGAATTTCAATTTTATCGGCTTTGTATCCATTATGTAAACCAAAAAAGCTTCTTAAAAACCAGTGAGCTGCTTTAGAAGCAAAATAAGCACAATAACAAGTTCCTTTCTGAACATAAATTTTAACTTTCACTTTAAAAATATCTTCAATGATTTTCTTGTAAATCTTAAGATGATTTATTTTATCAAAATAAACAGAAATACCCCAATTTCCTGTTTTATTTAAACTGTTTCCTGCTAAAGAACCATCCCCTAAAAGCAATCCAATTACATAAGATAATTCTGAAGTTAAATTGTATGGAAACTGAATTGTGTGATTTGAATACTGGCATTTTAGATAAATCTGTTTTGAGTTAATTTCTTTGGTTAGTTCTTGTTTTAGATTTTCACCAATCAACAAAAGCAATTCATTTAATTTTGATAATGGAATAGGATTTCTTCCTAAATGCCATTCTTTTAAACGAGAATTCTTTACAGCCATTAGTTTTGATGCTTTTGCTGGTCCGCCCAAATCCCAAACTGCTTTGTTAACTTGTTCCTTAATATTCCAAATACAAACTTTGTCAGACAACCAGTTATCTTTTACATCAAACAAACTAAAGTATAAAATTTTGTCATGCATTATAAAAATTAGTTTTTCTCTTTTAAAGTGCTTTTTAGAGTAACGTGCCGATGAAACTCTTCACTTGCCAAAGCGCCTTTGCCTGTCATCGTATTCATTTATTGCTTTTGCTAGTTCTTCTTTAGAGAATTCAGGCCAGAATTTATCTGAAAAATAGAGTTCAGAGTAAGAGCTTTGGTAAGTTAAAAAACCTGAAAGCCTTTGAGTTTTTGAAGTCCTGATAATTAAGTCTGGCTCTGAAAAATCAGAGTACAAGAATTTCTTGAAAGAGTTTTCATCCAAAGAATTCAAATCAAAACCTTTTTCGTGTTCTAATGCAATCTTTTTTGCTGCATCAACTATTTCTGCCTGGCCATTGTAGCCTAAAGCAAGGTTAACTGTTCTTTTCTTGTTGTTTTCAGTGAATTCTTCTGCTTTAATGATTTTTTCTTTTATTTTTTGCGGAAAGTTTTCAATTCTTCCGATGAATTTTAATTTCATGTTATTAACAGAAAAAAACTCTGATTTAATTACTTTATCTAATTCCCTTTCAAAAATTGAAAACAAGATTTTTAGTTCATACTTGCTTCGAGTAAGATTTTCTAAAGATAAAGTGTAAAAGGTGCCAGTAGTTATTTTAGGGTAGTCTTTCAGCCAGTCAATTACTTCCCATGCTTTTTGTGTTCCTAAATGATAAGACTGAACTAAAGGAATACCTATTTTTGATGCATATCTTCTGTTCCCGTCTGGGATAAAAGCAATAGAGTTCAGCATTAAATCATCCTTTTAAAGTTAGTTTAGATTAATTATTTCTGTTGAAAAACATTTTAAATGAATATTATTGAATAATAAAGGAATTACCGAAATTTAAACCTATCCCTTTATATTAACCAAAAAACTAAAATATAATTTTATGAAAGAAATAGAAGAAATAGACGAAAAAAAGGCAAGAAAGCTTATTGCCAAACTTGAAGATTTAATGGTTTCAAGAGAAGAAATGAGAAGATTAAAAGAAACTGCAGGCAAATTAAAAGGAATTGAAACAAAAGGAAAAATTTATTCTCAAGCAGAAAAAACCAAGAACAGAGTTGAAGACATTAAAGTGCCTACATTAGAGGCATTAGACGATGATTAAATGTTATACAATAAGACAACCAAAAAAAAAATAATTGAAAAAACAAAAATTGCAGACACTTTCCTTAAAAAACTTAAAGGATTAATGTTCACTGCAAAGCCGGATTATGCTTTAATTTTTGAATTAAAAAAAGAAGGCATAACAAATGCAAGCATTCACATGCTTTTTGTGTTTTTTCCAATTGATGTGGTTTATCTGGATTCAAATAAAAGGGTTGTAGACATCAGGCTGAATTTAAGGCCTGGAACACTGTATTACAGTCCAAAAAAGCCAGCAAAATATTTTGTTGAATTTTTGGCTGGAACAATTCAAAACAAGATTTCCCTGAATGATGAATTAGAATGGAAGTAAACCAAATTAATTCATAATAATGGTTTTCAG
>JAHJUD010000058.1 GCA_018829335.1 Microcaldota archaeon
TTATTTCTGATGGAGGAAACGCAGGAGGCACAGAAAGCCAAGAAGGCTATGCAGGAAAACCAGGAAACCTGATATTTGATTCAGTTTTAATTCAAGGCACAACAGCTTTTCTTTCTTTTACTTCATTAAAAGGAACAGGAAGAAATTCAAATACACTATCAGACGGAAATGTCCTGATCACAGGCTGCAATTTACTGAATTTGACTGTTTCTTCTTGTAATTCAGGCTTATTGGAAGTTAATTCAAATGATTCAGAAGAGTTTATGGCACAAAAGCTTTCTTTTTGCAGTGGCACAATTACCACTGGCTTAAACCCTGAATGCCCTGGAAAAACCAAAGGAATTTTTTCTTTAACTGGAAGAGTAACTGATTTTCAGGGAAATGAGTTAACAGGTTATTTGTCTGAATTAGTTTTATCTGATGAATCAAAACAAATAATTAATTCAAATCCAGGCCAGAAAAACTTTTTTAAGCCAGGATTATTTAATTTTTCTTTTGGAAAAAACAAAGATATTTTTTCTGCTTCAGATCTTTTATTGAGTTTTCCTTTCACTTATTTTTTGGATTTCAAGCTTCACACTTCAACTCCTTCAGTTTTTGATGCAGTATTGCAAGAAGAATTAATTCTTGTTTCAGGACAAGACGAAAAAACAATGGTTATTCCTTTTGAAGGAAAAGTCTGGTCAACTGATTCAGGATATATTACAAACATTAAAATTTACGAAATAATAGAACTGCCTGCTGTGCTTGTATTTAATTCTCCTGAAAAAATTAATTTTTCTAACGGAAATTTTTCATCAGAATTAACTGTTTTATTAAAGCAGAACACTTTGCATAAAATAACTTTTGATGTATGCAGTTCTACTAGCTCTTGTCAGAACAAAAGCTTTGATTTTTTTACTTGGAAGGAATTGGGTTAAATGGCTGACTTAAAAGAACAATTAAATGCATTAAAGGCTTTAGTGAAAAAAAAAGAGAAAAAAGAGGATGCAGTTAAAGGACAGGATAAAAGTTCTTTAGCTGACTTAAAAGAAAAAGAAATTGAAGCAGAAAAAGAAAAATTAAGAGAAGCATTCAATAAAGAGCCTGAAATAAAAGGAACTTCTTTTTTTCAGAGAAGACAAGAGGCTAAAACTCAGGAAAAAGGAAAATTTGCTTTTAGTGAAAAAAAGGAAACCCAACAGCCTGAAAAAAGCGGTTTGTTTGCCGGAAGCGCTTTGTCTGACCAGCAAGCTGGAAAAAAAGAAACCCTGCAGCCTCAAAAAAAGGATTTTTTGTCTCAAAAAAAAGCAGCCAAAGAATTAAGCCAGAAACCAGAAGAGTTTGCTGAAGAAAAACTTAACTCTGGCCTTTCAGGAATTTATTATTTTTTTGAAGACGGTTATTATGGTTTAATGGATAAAATCAATTCAAAGATTCCTGTTTACAAAGTTATTGACCCAATTGACAAAATTTTCCCTTCTTTTATTTTGTTAAGCCTGATAATCCTTGCATTGATTTTTTTAGGAGTTTATTTTATTTTCTTTAATGCTGTTCCAGAACAAAAAGCAAGCTTGTTTCTTACTTTAACCAAAGAGGATTCAAATGAAATTCTTTCAGATTATGAAATAATTCTTTTAATTGACTCAAACCAGACAGTTTTGAAAACCAACTCTAAAGGAAAAGCAACTTTAACCGGCCTTGACTTGAATTCTGAAATAAAAATCCAAGTAAAAGATGTATTGAATTACGAGGACTTTGAAGAAACAGTGAAAATAACAAAAGAAAGCACTTCTTTTACAATTGAATTAAAAAAGAAAGTTCCAGTTGATTCAGGCTGGCAGACTAAAACAATCAGATTCAAAGACCAGCAAACAAGTGCTTTAGTAATTGAATTTATAAGGGTTTCTTTAAGCTGTTCAAAAGATAATTCTGCTTTAGAGGTTTCAGGAGAAAGTTCTTTAATTAATTTAAGGGTTACTGGCGGAACACTTGAAATCAAAGTTAAACCAGATCAATGCGGAGACATTTTAGTCAGTGTTCAGCCTACAAGCTATGATCCAATAGACAACCAAGTTTTGTCTGGCAACACGGTTTATTTGACTAAAGAAGGAAATGAATCTGAAACAGGAACAATTCATGTAAAACTTTTTGATGAATCAGGTCTTTTGATTTCTGATTTAATGAAGTTTTCTTTGTTTGAGTCAACAGATGAATTAAATCCTGTTCAAGGCTTTGATAATGTTTCAGTTTCTTCTGGGCTGAAAAGCCTTAATGAAATGCCTCCAGGAACTTATTTTATTAAGACTTTTGATCCGGCTGAACCCCCAAAATATTCCTGCCATAATCCTTCAGAAGAAAAAGAATTGCTTGCAGAAGAAGAAATAACTTTTGAGGTAACCTGTTATCTTATAGGAGAAGGAGACCTTATTTCTGTTCAGGTTAAAGACAAAAATTCAGGAACTGAA
>JAHJUD010000059.1 GCA_018829335.1 Microcaldota archaeon
TTATTTCTGATGGAGGAAACGCAGGAGGCACAGAAAGCCAAGAAGGCTATGCAGGAAAACCAGGAAACCTGATATTTGATTCAGTTTTAATTCAAGGCACAACAGCTTTTCTTTCTTTTACTTCATTAAAAGGAACAGGAAAAGATTCAGATACATTATCTGACGGAAATGTCCTGATTACAGGATGTGATTTAATGAATTTGACTGTTTCTTCTTGTAATTCAGGCTTATTAGAAGTTAATTCAAATGATTCAGAACAGTTTATGGTGCAAAAGCTTTCTTCTTGCAGTGGCACAATTACCACTGGCTCAAACCCTGTTTGCCCTAGAGAAACCAAAGGAATTTTTTCTATTACAGGAAGAGTAAATGATTTTCAGGGAAATGCTTTAACAGGCTATTTGTTTGATTTGATTTTATCTGATAAAACAGGGGCAATTAATTCAAATCCAAGCCAGAAAAGCTTTTACACGCCTGGCTTATTTAATTTTTCTTTTGGCAAAGGAAAAGACATTTTTTCTGCTTCAGATCTTTTATTGAGTTTTCCTTTTAATTATTTTTTGGATTTCAAGCTTCACACTTTAAGCCCTGTTTTTGATGTCACACTAAAAAAAGAATTAATTCTTGTTTCAGGCCAAAACGAAAAAACAATGGTTATTCCTTTTGAAGGAAAAGTAAGCTTTGATTCAGGTTATATAACAAACATTAAAATTTATGAAATAGCAGAACTGCCTGCTGTGCTTGTATTCAATTCCCCTGAAAACATTGATTTTTCCAACGGAAATTTTTCAACTCAGTTGACTGTTGGATTAAAACAGAACACTTTGCATAAAATAACTTTTGATGTATGTACTTCTTCTGGCTCCTGCCAGAAAAAAGAATTTGAATTTTTTACTTGGAAGGAACTGGGTTAAATGGCTGACTTAAAAGAACAATTAAATCAATTGAGGTCTCTTGTGAAAAAAAAAGAGAAAAAAGAGCCAGAAAAAAAAGAAGATTCAAGCGAATCTAAAAATAAAGAAATTGAAGCAGAAAAACCGCCTTTTGGGAAAAGGCAGGTTGCCAAAACAGGAAAAGAAATTGAAATTGAAGCAGAAAAAGAAAAATTAAGGGAAGCATTCAAAAAAGAACCGGAAAAAAAAGGAACTTCTTTTTTTCAGAGAAGACAAGAGGCTAAAACTCAGGAAAAAGGAAAATTTGCTTTCAGTGAAAAAAAGGAAACCCAACAACCAGAAAAAAGCGGGTTGTTTGCCGGAAGCTCTTTGTCTGGAAGCAAGCCGGAAAAAACATTACAGCCAGAAAAAAAGGATTTTTTGCCTCAAGGAAAAGCAGCCAAAGAATTAAGCCAGAAACCAGAAGAAGTTTCTGATGAAAAATCTAATTCCGGTCTTTCAGGAATTTATTATTCTTTAGAAGACGGTTATTATGGTTTAATGGATAAAATCAATTCTAAAATTCCTGTTTATAAGGTAATTGACCCGATTGACAAAATTTTCCCTTCTTTTATTTTGTTAAGCCTGATAATCCTTGCATTGATTTTTTTAGGAGTTTATTTTATTTTCTTTAATGCTGTTCCAGAACAAAAAGCAAGCTTGTTTCTTACTTTAACTAAAGAGGATTCAAGTGAAATTCTTTCAGATTATGAAATAATTGTTTTAGTTGACTCAAACCAGACAATTCTGAAAACCAATTCCAAAGGAAAAGCAACTTTAACAGGCCTTGACCTGAATTCTGAAATAAAAATCCAGGTAAAAGATGTGTTAAATTATGAAGACTTTGAAGAAACAATTCAAATAACAAAAAAAGACACTTCTTTTTCAATTGAATTAAAAAAGAAGGCTTTAGTTGATTCAGGCTGGCAGACTAAAACAATCAGATTCAAAGACCAGCAAACAAGTGCATTAGTAATTGAATTCATGAGAGTTTCATTAAATTGTTCAAAAGATAATTCTGCTTTAGAGGTTCCAGGAGAAACTTCGTTGACTAATTTAAGGGTTACTGGCGGAACACTTGAAATTAAAGTTAAATCAGATCAATGCGGAGACATTTTAGTCAGCGTGCAGCCTACAAGCTATGACCCAATTGAAAACGAAATTTTGTCTGGCAACACGGTTTATTTGACTAAACAAGGAGTTGAATCTGAAACAGGAACAATTCATGTAAAACTTTTTGATGAATCAGGCCTTTTGATTTCTGATTTAATGAAGTTTTCTTTGTTTGAGTCAACAGATGAATTAAATCCTGTTCAAGAATTTGATAATGTTTCAGTTTCTTCTGGCATGAAAAGCCTTAATGAAATGCCTCCGGGAACTTATTTTATTAAGACTTTTGATCCAGCTTTAGTTCCAAAATATTCCTGCCATAATCCTTCAGAAGAAAAAGAATTGCTTGCAGAAGAAGAAATAACTTTTGAGGTAACCTGTTATCTTATAGGAGAAGGAGACCTTATTTCTGTTCAGGTTAAAGACAAAAATTCAGGAACTGAA
>JAHJUD010000060.1 GCA_018829335.1 Microcaldota archaeon
CAAATCCCAAAAGGTTTATATTCTTTAATTGCGTTTTCTTTTGCATGGCAGACATTCAAGCATGGATTCAGGCTATTTTGCCTGAACTTTCAGCTAAAGGCCCTGAATTATTAATTTTCAGTTTAAGCATTGTATTGTATGGAGTATTAATTTATCATTTTTACCGTTTTGTTGCAACAAGAGATGTTTTTGGCTTTGACTTAGAGAGATTCAGAAGAAAAGAAGGAAGCTTTCTTGGATGGATTATAAACAAGTTTTTGGGAATAATAAAATATGGTGCAATTTTCCCGTTTTTTGTTTTCATCTGGTTTGCAGGATTTTCTTTGCTTTTGTTTTTTATGGCAGGAGAAGAATTGCTGGTTACAGACATACTGAAGGTTTCAGTTGCTTTTGTTGCAGCAATAAGGATTGCCTCATATTATAATGACGATTTAAGCAAGGACATGGCTAAATTAATTCCTTTTGCTTTTTTGGGTATTGCTTTAGTTGATTTAAGTTTTTTTGATCAGGCAAGAATTCTGGACAGAGTAGACCAGATTCCTTTTTTTATTACAGAGATTGCAACCTATTTTTCTTTTATTGTTGTCGTTGAATGGGCTATGAGGATTCTGCTTTCAGCCAAGTTTTTTGTTTTAGGAGTAAACAAAAAAGAAATAGTCAAAGAGCACTTAAAAGAACAAATAGAAGAAATAGTTGAAGACTAAAAAAAAATTTTTTTTATGCAGGAAAAAATTAGATTAAAAAAAGAGTTAGGGTTAACTGAAGCAGTATTATGCGGCATAGGCATAATTTTAGGCGCAGGAATTTATGTTCTTATAGGTGAAACTGCAGGATTAGCAGGAAATGCTTTATGGCTGTCTTTTTTGTTTGCCACAACAGTTGCTGCCTTCACAGGATTAAGTTATGCTGAATTATCTTCAATGTATCCAAAAGCAGGAGCAGAATTTGAATACACAAAACATGCTTTTGGAAGAATGCCTGGTTTTGTTGTAGGCTGGATGACAATAATTGCAGGAATTGTTTCTGCTTCAGCTGTAGCATTAGGTTTTGGAGGGTATTTGTTTAATCTTTCTCCTTTAATTGGTTTGCCGCAGATTCCTGTAGTGCTTGCTGCAATACTCTTGATTATTTTGTGTTCTTTGATTGTATTTATTGGAATAAAACAGTCAGCAATTATCGCAATAGTTTTTACTTTAATTGAAGCATTTGGATTAATTTTAATTATTTTTATTGGCTTGCCGTTTATTGGAAGCGTTGACTTAATGGAAATGCCTTTAGGTTTAACTGGAGTGTTAAGCGGCGCAGCATTAATCTTTTTTGCATTTTTAGGTTTTGAAGAAATGGTGAGAATGAGTGAAGAAACAAAAAACGCAGAAAAAACAATTCCAAAAGCTTTAATGCTTGCAATAATAATTACTGCAATAATTTACATTCTTGTCGGAATAACTGTTGTAAGCGTTATTCCATGGCAGGAACTGGCTGTTTCAAGCGCTCCACTTGCATTAGTTGCAGAAAAAATTCTTGGAAGCTCTGGCGGGCTTTTATTGTCTGTGATTGCATTGTTTTCCACATCCAATACAGTATTATTAATTTTGCTTGCAACTTCCAGAATTGTTTTTGGAATAGGAGAAGACAAAGAGTTTCCAAACATTGTTGCAAGAATTCATCCAAAAACTCAAACTCCATACATTGCAATAATTTTGGTAATGGTTATTGCAATAGCTTTTGCTTTAGTTCAGGATATTTCATTTATTGCAAATGCAACAGACTTTTTATTGTTTGCTATTTTTATTGCAATAAATCTTGCAGTAGTTTATTTGAGAGTAAAAGAACCTGAAACCAAAAGAGCTTTCAGGATTCCATTAAACATAAAAAATATTCCAGTGCTCCCGTTCCTTGGAGTGATTTCTTGTGTTGCATTAATAACACACATTGAATTTACAGTAATCCTTCTTGCAACAGGAATGGTTTTTTTGGGAATAATCTTTTTTGACGCAACACACCGTATGTTTAAGCGTTCAGCAAAAGCATAAAACATATTTTGGGCTTGTATTACTTGCAAAAAACAAACCAAATTCATTTATTCCTTTCCAAACAAAAAATTATGAATGGCTTTAATGGAATTCTTTGTTTCTGCTTTTGTTTCATTGTTTGTAGTAGTGGATGTTATAGCCAATGTGCCTATTTTTATTTCTCTGACTTAACTTCGCCACTTTGTTGGCATTCTGATGACTATTTTTTGCACTAATCTTGTTTGACAGTTGGGTTTTACCAGCGTAGATCTGGTGGTTTGTTGTCGTATTTTCTAATGTTTTGGCCTATTAGTGACTCTATTTCAGGTAAAATGTTTGATAAAACAGTGAATCTGAACCTGTTTTTTGGGTAAATGTATGTAAGTGTCAACTTTTGCAAATATTTTGTGAGTAACTTTGTGTTCTTTACGAAGGAGTTTTTGGCTAAAAGATGTGTCAAATTGATTAGTGCTTGTGTGAGGAAAACCATGAATAGGTATCCGATGACTGCGTATTTTGACCAGTGGCGCATTGGTCTTAGCTCTGCGCCTTCTTTCATGTTGCGAATGAGTTTTTCTACTTTGTCTCTTTCTTTATATTTTTGTAAAACTTCTTTGGCTTCAATGTTAAGGGAACTTTCAAGTATAAAGTAACCTTCAAGTCCAGTGATAAATGGGTTTGGCATGTCTTTCAATATTTTCTGAATAGCTCCTGTAGTTTCAATATACCCTTCGTTTGTCGGCAATCTATCCAACATCTTATTGTTTTTGACTTTCTTTAAAATAGGCTCGTTTTTTTCAAGTTGTTTTGTAAACTTTTTTTTCTTCTTTCGAATCTGTTCGTTCTTCAGTTTTTGAGAGTAGAAGATGTACTTGGCTTGTTCTTTTTCCTTAACTTTCACGCACTCATACTCAACAGCATCATTGTATTTGACTTTTGTTTTTTCTGTAGACTTGAACAGTTTTATGTACTTTTTGTATGGGCCTCTCTGCTTTTGTTTCAAAGTGAGATAATGAAAATCGTCTTCTCTAATCATTTTTTTGTTGGCTTTAGTGTTTGCACCGCAATCAAAAACCAACAATGATTCTGGAGGCAAAACTTTTTTGAGTGTGTTGTATAACGGTTTGAAATGCTTGTTGTCCACAACATTGCCTTTCTGTATTGCCAAAGTTGTTGGGATATTGTTTGTTCCAACTGATGCTCCAATTGTAAGTTGCTTTTTTCCCGGTTTTTGGTCTCTGGAATAACCAAGCTCAGCTAACTCGCATTTTTTTCCTTCAAAGTAAGATGACGTGAAATCAGGAAACTGTTCTTCGGTCACAAGATTTTTCTCTTTCAAAATCTGTTGATATTCGGCAAGTATTATCTGCATTTTTCTTCCAACCCGCTCCAGATTCCTGTATAATGAACGCTGAGAAGGCTTTTTCTTAAAACCCAACAATTCCAGTTTTTCTCCGCAAAAGAAGTCAAGCAAACGGTTCACAGAGACAGGTTGATCAAGACGATTTGCAACAAACAGTTTAACTGTTTCTTTCAAGTACTTTGCTTTTCCGCACATTGTTTTAGGAAACAATCGGTCAAAAACCCCAAACTCATCATTAATTTTATCAATTAATCCCACACTACCAATATTGAAGCTTACATTTCTCATGTTATCACCAGATAAAATGAGTGTGTAAGCTTCTTTAATTCATTCAAATGGCAAAGTCAGGTTAGAAGCAGCAAAAAAACATGTAGGAGATTATACAACAAAACCAAGAAAAGAACCTTATGTTAGAGTATTTTTTCAGCCAAGCGGAATAAATGTTCATGCAAGATATTTTGTTCCAATAAAAAAAATGCAGGTAAGTTCAAGCAATATAACAAAAGAAATTCATGATCAAGTAATCAGAAGAAAAGATGTTGAATTTGCTTATCCTCATACAGAATTTGTAATCAAAGACAAAAACTCAGCAGAAAAATGGCAGCACAAAACTTTAGGCGAATATTAAACTATTGAATAAAACAATTTGGAAATTTAGTGCCTAACAGAATGGGATTATTTATTGTAATTGTTTTTCTGTTTTATCCCTTTCTTCTGTTCTTTTAAGTTTACGACACAATTTTCTGAACTCATTAAAATCTAAATCACTTAAACCACTGTTTTTTTGCAGGGCTTCTAAATCTTTTTTTTCCATTTTATGTAAAGGAAGTTCCCAGTCCTTTGTGGCTTTAATTTTTTCAAGGAATTCCTCATAATTTATTTCTGGTTTGTTTTTTTCTTTTTTAGATTTATTTGTAAGTGATGTAAACCACCAAGGCCCTTTATGCCACCAAGAACCTATTTCTGGTTTTTCCTTTCTTAAATTTAAAATCCATTTCAAAGTTTCAGGACCTCTAAAAAAACTAAAAGAAATGATTACTAATGGAACTAAAATTATTAAATAAGATAAAAATAAAGAAGGGGCAACAGACCAAACGGGAGCATCCCTTCCAAATGATGTGCTTGTAGCAACAAAAATCATAAATAAAGCTGCTAAAATAAATAATAATAGTTCAAATCTAAAATAATTTTTAGTACTAAATAAACCTTCATCCTTTTCTTTCATGTTTTTATTATAGTTTTAACTTGTATTTCAAACTTTCGGTTAAAAAAAACACTAAAAAAGCAAAATTAAGCAGAAATTATTTATATCAGAACGCAGTTTGTATTATCTAATACTATATTGAGGGGATGGAATAATGAATGGATTAAATAAAAAATTATTTTTATTTTTAGTTGCAGGAGTTTTTTTGTTTTTATTAACAAATGTTTCTGCTGAATGCGGAGACGATGTGTGTGATCCAGACGAAAGTCAAGACACTTGTCCAATTGATTGTGAAACACAAGAACCGCAAGAATATTGTGGAGACGGAATATGTAATCAAAGCATAGGAGAATACCAAGATAATTGCTCACAAGATTGTGGAGAACCAAGTGTTTGCGGAAACCAAGAATGTGAAGAAGGAGAAGAACAAGGTTGTCCAGGAGACTGTTATACTTGCGGAGACACAATATGCGGAACTTATGAAACTGATTGTGATGTTGACTGCGATCCAAATCATGGATATTGCGGAGACGGAACATGCCAAGAACATGAAAGCCAAGACACTTGTCATAGTGATTGTGGGGGAGGATGCGGAAATGGAATATGTGATCAAGGAGAAGAACAAAACTGCCCAGGAGACTGTAATGAATGCGGTGACGGAGTATGCAGTGGAAGCGAAACACCAGAAAACTGTCATGATGATTGCAGTACAGCCCCTCAAACCTGCGGAAATAATTATTGTGATACAGAAGAAACTTTAGAAAACTGTCCTTCAGATTGTTCAAATATTAATAAGTGTGGAAATGGCTATTGTGATGACGGAGAAAAAGAATCTTGTCCAAAAGACTGCGGACAATGTGGAAATAATTATTGTGATGTAGGAGAAGAAGACTTTTGTCCAGGAGACTGCTTTAAATGCGGTGACGGAGAATGCAATGGAAATGAAAATAATTCAAACTGCCATGATGACTGTCCTCCATCAACTTGCGGTAATGGAACATGCGATCAAGGAGAATGGGAAAAAAATTGTCCTCAAGATTGTAGTATAACAGCCATATGCGGAGACGGACACTGCGACTGGCATTTAGGAGAAAACCAGCAAACATGCAGTAAAGACTGTGGTTATAATACACCAAAATGCGGAAACAATATTTGTGAACAAGGAGAAAGTCCAGATAACTGTAAAGATTGTGTTAAAGGTTTTTGCGGCGATGGTTATTGCGGATTTGAAGAACACCCAGAAAACTGCAAAGAAGACTGTGGAATAATTGTAAAGCCTCCAATAGAACAATGCCCTCCAAAAGAAGCAATAGAAGAAATGAAAAAAAAATGCGAAGAATATAATATGGAATTTAGTTTAAGGCAAGGATATAATGGATGCCTTTTCGGAGAATGCAATTCAGGAGATTATAAGCCTCCGCAAATAGGAGACTGCAAAGAAATAATTGAACCAAATGGTTTTGTAAGAAGAGAATGCGAACATAAATGTTTTCCAGAACCTCCAGAAATAAAAGAAAGATGCTTAGAACAAAGAGGAACTCCAAAAGAAAGTACTGGCTTTGACGGTTGTCAAATTACAGTATGTGAATTTGGAGATTCAGGCAGAGGTTTTATTGGAGAATGCCCAGACAAAAGAGAAATGGAAGACAAATTAAATAAATGCAAAGAACAAGGACTAAGACCAATAATTGAAAAAAGTTTTAATGGATGCGAATATGTTAATTGTGCAGGAGACTATAAAAGAGATGAATGCCCTTTCTTTGACTTTGAAGAAATTGAAAGAATCAGAAAAGGATGCAATGAAAAAGGCGGACGTCTAATAAAAGACTTTGATGATAAAGGATGCGCAACTCCAGTATGCATCAGCGAATTTGAAGAAGATGAATACTGCAAAGATGTTCCAAAAGAAGCATTTGAAAGATGCGAAAAAGAAGGCGGAGAATTAATTGTAAAAAGAGACGGAGATTGTGTCACATTTGCAACATGCAATATAAGAGGGGAAAGAAACTTTGAATACAAAGAAATAAATGAAATTCCAGATGCAACACAACTTCTTTCACTTGCAATAAAACTAGAAGACTTAAAAATGAATTTAGATAAAGTAGAAAATAAATTAAATTCACTTGCAGAATACTATGAAAAACAAGGCGATTCAGAAAACACTCAAAGACTAGAAAAAGCTGTTTCAATGCTTAAACTAATTAAAGAAGAAATAGGAATAATAACAGACAAAATAAGAGACAATGCAAAAACAATGAGTGAAAACGACATAATAGAAATAAAAAAAGATATCAGATCAGCAATAGCAAGAATAGATGATGTAGTTTATGTATTGCTTGGAGGAACTGAAACAAAACCAGACGACACTCAAGGAGACTGTGGAACAGACGAAGGCTGCTTTAAGAAAAACTATTCAATATGCAGTCCAGCAACATTCACTCATATAGATAGTTACTCTGAAGAAAGCCAAAAATTTTATGCAGAAATAAAAGGAATAGAAAACGGAAAATGCATTATGACAATAAGCTCTGAATCTGAAGGAAAAAATCTTTCAATGACATGCAAAGACCCTTATTATTCAGACGGAGATATGGATTCAGATAAAATGGAAAAATTCTGTGAAGGATCATTAACTGAAATAATAAAAGGACAACCACGACCTACTGTAGAATCTGATTACACATACAAAGACGACTATGAAAAATACAAAGATGACTTTGGAAGAGATGTTGAAGGATGCAAAGAAACATTTGATGCGGCAGGAAACAAATATATTACGTGTCCTGTAAAAGAAGAAAAAGACGTTGAACCATACAATCCCATAACTGGAAACATGGTTATGGGAATTAAATGGAGGGGATAAAAATGAAAAAAATTATTGCAATAGCTTTGGTTTTAATTCTGATTGTTGGATTCACTGGATGCTTTCAGGAACCACCAAAAGAAGAGATAACAAAAAAAATTGAATCAGATAAAGAAGCTTCAGACAAAAAAGCAGAAGTAAGCGAAGACCTAGATGCATTAGGCGACAGCCTAAAAGAACTAGATGACGAACTAGGTTAATCTCCCCCAACTATTTTTTTTTATTTTAAAAAAAACGCCCCAGGTCAGAGCCAAGAGAAAAAGTAATGTTCCCTCGAAGAATTCAGCTTTTTGCACTAAAATAATGGCTTTTGGATTTAATAAAGCTTGTCATCCATATTACAGCTAATAAAGTAAGCTAATTAAGCTTTTTCATACAAAAGACTATTAGGGGGGGTTTTGGAAAGTTATTTATATTACTTTCCCTTATTTTAAAGGAGCTGGTTTGTTTATGAGTAGCTTAAAGTTTCCAACAAAAAATATTCAGTTTTTATTGTATGCTTTGAATAAACTTCAACCAGCCAAGGGAAGAATCAAGCTGTACAAGATACATTATTTAATAGAAAGAGAAGGGCACGTAAAGTATGATATGCCAATAAACCAATATCCACTTGGGCCAGTTGATTATATTTCAATAAATTTCTGTACTGAAAATGACTTAATCAGAGAAACTGTAGAAGAATATTTTGGTTACGCCTGTTATTCAATTTCTTTAACTCCTCAAGGAAAAGACTATTTTGATAGAGAATGCCTTCCAAAAATAAAGAGAGATGAAGCAAAAAAAGCAGACAAAATAATTGAAAAATATAAAAATAAAACTGCCACAGAAATTTTAAATTATGTTCACGAAAAATATGTTGATGAATTTATTGATTCAACTAAAACAAAAGAAACAATTGCTGGAGTTCAAAAAAATGTCCCTGTATTTATAAATCTTGTGCAAAAAAACTTAGAAAAACAGTCTATTGAATCTAAAGATAAATTTTTTTCAGCACTTGGTTATCTTGAACATATTGAAGAAATACTTAATGATATAAAAAATGTTAAAGATGCTGTTAAAAGAGGGCAAGTATTATCAACGATTAAAGAAGTGTTCTCCTCATTAAAAGAAAGCAATTATGCGCCAACTTCATATGCTTTGGAATTGTTAGATTATTTAGATAGTTATTGTGAAAAAGAAGGTATTTGTAAATCAATGGCAAATGATGATTTAAGTGATATTCCAGAGGAGGAGAGAAAACGATTAGCAAAAGCAATAGCAGAAATTCAAATCCCTCCATTTTCTTAGATTCTTGTGCAATTTTGAACTATGTAAAACCAGTTCTAATTGAAAGATTAAACAGAGTATCCCCACCCAATGCAATAATAATTAGAGACTTTTTACTTTTTTGTCTTGATAAAAAAATTCCGTTAAACACATGTGATACCGTTTATCATCAGATAAAATATTATAAAACTCATTACCGAGAAGAATTCATGAAAAAAGGCATAAGTTTTAGAAACATTGAAAGAGTTATGCAAGTGGCTGAAAGAAAAATAAAGAATTTTCTTGCAAAAATAAAAATCCACGAGTCTCTTCTTGAAACAAGGTACTCTGAGGTAAAAAATTTCTTTATTCGGTTTATTGATGATAAAAGAATGATTAATTTAATGAAAAAGAAAGAATCTTCATCGCCACTGCCTGAGGACTCTGACATGAAAATATTCTCAAAAGCATTAAGCTTTCCTGAATTGTGGTTTGTTACAACAGATGGGCATTTCAAAGAATTAACAAATGAAATCGAAAAAGCATTTACAATAGAATTAGTTACCGATGATAATGCATTCAGAAAAAAAGATAAATTGTCAAGCTGTCTTTAAAAAAATATTCACAATAAAAAATTTTATTCTGACACTAAAGCCCCATAAAGAATATTCTCCATTTGTTTGGGATTTAAAATAATAAGGTTTAGTGGCAGAAATATATTGTGTTTAAAAATGGATTCTTAGAAATTTATTTCATATAAAGTTTATTTCTTTTTCTTTGATTTTTGCCTTACTTTTTATTAAAGTGATTTTTCCAACCTTTCTTTTCTGCACAATATTTTCTTTTTGTAAAACAGTAATGTAATCTGCACATTTTGTGTAAGATGACAATAGGGGCTTCGCCTCTATAACCCCTTTGGGTGGAACTGCGGGTCTTTCAGACCGCGCAGTATCTTAGATTGCTGTTTCATCTGGTACTGTTTGTATGTTGTGGTATTGTGCTTGGTTTTCAATGTATGCAAGTGCTTTGGCTTCGTCTGCGCCGAAGCCTTGGTGGTGTTCGTATCCGCTCCAAAAACAGCCTCTTGGATACAGTTTTCTGAAGTTTGGTTTTTCTTTAAAAACATTTTTAGCTGACCACGACTTCAACATTCCTTTAGCTGTCCTCACACTGTACTTTTCTGGAACGTTCACTGCAAAGTGAACGTGTGTTCCTGCAAAACCAAAAGCACTGAACTCAAAACCGTGTTTTTCCAGCTCCAAAAATCCTTTTTTGCAAGCATTAATGCTTGACTGTTTTCTGAACACTTTGTATCTGCATTTTGATACAAAAATAAAGGCCAGCCAGTTGCTTCTTGTATCTTTTTTCTTTTCAGTTCCTTTTTTAGAGCTTACGCTATTCATTTCATTTACATTCATAATTTCATTCTCCTGTTGCGCCTTTTAAAGAGCGCCCGATAGGGCGCTGCGCGCAACAAGAGAAAAATGATTAACAAGAAATAAAAACAGCGGCGACCGTTCATCTGCCAGCCCTAACGGTCAGGCAGTATTCTCAGTCGCTTTAATTTCTCAGTCGCTTTAATAAATTAATTCTCTCACTAAACCAAAATTTTTTCCTGCAATATCCTGCTCTTCCTTATGCTTGGAAATCATTAACTCAAAATCAGCTAAAAAATTGTTGCCAAGCCCTGAACAGACTTGCCTCATCCTGTTGATTTTTCTCTCAACTTTAAAATAGTCCTGAGAATGTTTTAAGGTCATAGATAAGATCCTCCTCTTGAAATATATAAATTCTAAGGAGAGAACCTTACCTTTTCCCTTCACGCCCCAGGTCAGATTCGAACTGACGACCTATCGGTTACTATTCATCTACCCTTTTTCTTTTGAACATCTCTGTTTTTTCTTTCTTTGGACAGACCGTAAAGCCTTTCCCTTTTTCTTTTGGATAGACCGTAGACTTTTCTTTTTCGGGAAAAAGAAAAGGCTTGGAGTAACAGCCGATTGCTCCACCACTGAGCTACCGGGGCAACACCTTTACTAAAAGTGTAACAAATGCACGACATAAAGTCGTGCTGCAATAAAACAAAAACATTTAAGTTTTTGTCAAATAAAAAAAATTACTGCGAATTGATTAAAAACTTGAGTATTCAAAAAAAAGAAAAAAAAAGAAAAAGAGGTTGCATTAATGCAACCAAAAAACAAACAAAAAATGCTTAATCCATTGAAAAATCAGAATCTTCTTCTTCAGAAAATTTTTTCTTGAACAACTTCTTTTTTGCCATTTTTTTTTCTCCTATTGAAGCAACTAAAAAGCGGCTCCATAAATCCATTATCTAAAACAGTGAAAATTTAAATCTATTTATTAAGCAAAAAAAAACAAAATACACTAACATATACATAACTGGTTGTTTGGGTGAAATAAAGCAGACCTAAAACAAAAAAAAATAGATTGTATATACATAACTGCCTATTGAAAAACGCTAAAAAAGAAGGAGAAAAAAAAGAATTTTGAGGAAAATAAAGCCCTAAATGAGCTTAAAAACTGAAAAAAAAGAATTATTACACTCTGCTTTTGTTTTCACTATAAATACTCCCTTTTTCTTCAGGTTTTTCTTTTTTTGTTAATAAGTTTTGCTGCCATAAAAAAAGTTAGTCAAAAATCCCTGGAATTCGCCTGTTTTTCTGCTATACATAATGATTTTTTTTCATTTAAAAACTTTTCGGAAAAAAGGAGTGTTAAATGAACTCTATTAGAACAACAAAACGTATTTATACGACTTAAGCACATATTATAACTGTATTCTCTTTTTTTAAGGGAGGGGTGATATTTTTGAAGAGTGTAATTGAAGACGCAATGCAGAAAGGTGCTTCAAAAGTCGATGAAAGAATCGAAGAATTTGGTGCACCAAAAATTATGGTTATTGGAACAGGAGGAGCTGGATGCAATGCTGTTAACAGGCTTGCAAATATGGGTGTTTCAGGCGCACAATTAGTTGCAGTTAACACAGACAAACAGCACTTATCAATAATCAACGATGAATTAACTAAAATTTTAATTGGAAAAAGTGTTACTAGAGGATTAGGTGCAGGAGGATATCCTGATGTCGGAGCTAAAGCAGCTGAAGTTTCAAGGCAGGCTTTAGAAGAAATTTTAAGCAATGTTGATATGCTGTTTATTTCTGCCGGAATGGGTGGAGGAACAGGAACTGGAAGTGCACCAATTATTGCTGAAATCGCAAAAGAACAAGGAGCAATAGTAATTGCAATTGTAACTTATCCTTTTGCTTTAGAAAAAGCAAGATTAATGAAAGCAGAAGAAGGAATTGAAACATTAAGAAATAATACTGACACAGTAGTAGTAATAGATAACAACAGGCTTGTAAGCTTGGTTCCAAATCTGCCAATACAAGATGCATTTAAAGTAGCAGACGAAGTAACAGCAAGAACTGTCAGAGGAATAACTGAAACAATAACCCAGCCTTCATTAATTAATTTGGATTTCGCTGACGTTAGAAGCGTAATGGGGAACAAAGGATTAAGTGTTATTGCAGTAGGAGAATCAAAGTCAGTCAATAAAGTAGATGAAGTAGTTGAAGACACACTGAAAAACGTTTTATTGGATGTTGACTTTTCTGGCGCAACAGGCTGTTTGATTCATATTACCGGAGGACCAGAATTAACTTTAGGTGAAGCAAACGGCGTAGGAGAATTATTAACTGAAAGCATTGACCCAAAATCAACAGTCATTTGGGGAGCAAGAGTTGACCCAACATTTGAAAACAAAATTGAAGTAATTTCAATTTTTACAGGCGTGCATTCTCCTTACATTAAAAGCCCTGAAGCAATGTCAACAAAATCTTCTTCAAGAATGTCCAGAGGAGACATGGATTTAGGTTACATATAGAATAGGATTTTTTCCTGTTCTCTTCTTTTTATTTTTTCATTTTATCAAAAATTCCGTAAAAAATTCTTTTTTAAAGTTTTCTGTAAATAAATTCATAACAATTTTTTATTTTTTATGAGGTTACAATAAGTTATGTCTGGTTTCAAGGTGAAGTATATGGAGGATGACGACAGTGATCAACGCACAATTCCGGGAAGGAATCCATATACTTGCAGACTTATGGGAATGCAATCCTGAAAAACTGCATTTTGTTAAAGAAGTAAAAGAATTAATGCAGAAAGCCGTAACAGAAAGCAGGCTGACTGCATTAAACGACTATTTTTTCCAGTTTAAACCCATTGGAGTAACAGGAATTTTTGTTTTAAGCCAAAGCCATTTTTCAATTCATACTTGGCCTGAAAAAAATTTTGCTTCAATTGATATTTTTACCTGCGGGCCTCCAGAACAGGCATTAAAGGCTTTTGAAGTTTTATGCAATGAATTGCAGCCAAAAAGAATTGAAAAAAAATTTTTGAATAGAATGCATGAAGGGAAAAAAATTGAAACGATTAAAACAAGAAATACTGTCATTGCTGAAAAAAGAAAATAAAACTTTCTGGGGCATTCTAAAAGAATTGTCTTATTCAGTTATTGAAGTAATTGAAGAATTAAATGAATTGCATAAAGAAGGATTAGTTGAAACAGCAAATGATTTGATTTCTTTAACAGAAAAAGGAATTTCTTTCACAGAAAAAAACCATATTCTTAAAGCAATGGAATGGAATAAAGAATTCCAAGAAAAACTTTTAGAAAAATTCAATAATTCAGTGAAGAACAGGCCTTTTGCCTCAAAAGAATTTGACCAAGGATTTATTAAGCCAGAAAACTCTGTTGAAAGAGCAACAATAATGGGAAAAAACTTTGATGCTGACTCAAAAAACATTTTAATAATAGGCGACGATGATTTAGTGAGTATTGCTTTGGCTTTAACTGAAAGAACAAAAAAAATTGTTGTATTGGAAGCAGACCAAAGACTAAATGATTTTATTAATGAATTTGCAGAAGAAAATGGCTTTCCTTTAAAGGCTTTAACTTGGAGCGTTGAAGAAGAAATCCCGGCTGAATTCAAAAAACAATTTGATGTTTTTTTAACTGATCCGGTTGAAACAAGTGAAGGAATCAAATTGTTTTTGGGCAGAGGAATTAACTCATTAAAAGGAACTGGTTCAGCTTTTTATTTTGGCTTGACTTCACTTGAAGCAGGAAAAATTAAATGGCATAAAATCCAGAGCATGCTTTTAAATTCAGGGTTTATTTTTACTGACATAATAAAAGACCAGGCGTTTTATCCAATAGAACAATTTCAAAGTTATCCTTCTGGTGCAGGAAAAATTCCAAAAAACGCTTCAGAGTTTCCCATTCCAAACGCAAAAGAAACTTATTTCAGGTCAAGTTTTTTCAGATGCCTTGCAGTAAAAGAAATTCAGCCATTAATCAAAGGCAAAGTTGAACTTTCAGACAAAACTTTCTTTGACGAAGAAATCTTTTAATCGGCTTTTATTCCTGTTTTCACTGCTTCTTTTACTATTCCGATTCTGCTTGATTTTTCCATGAATTCTTTTGGGGTATAACAAATTGCTTCAAGTAATTCTTTTTGGTTCCAGTAATCATACATTTTTTCAGTTCTCTCATAAAAGTTTATTCCCTCAAATTTTTTGCTTACCACAATGACATCATAATCAGAGTTCAGCAATTCCTCGTTTTTTGCCCTTGAACCAAACAAAATAACTTTTGCATCCTTAAAGTCTTTTCTTAGTTTTTTTGCAAACTCCTGAATTACTTTTCTGTTTGTTTTTCGCTCCATGTAAAAACCTCTTTTGCTTTTTCTAATAATTCTTCAGCTATGTCTTCATCATAAGCATCTTTTGGTATTGCGTTTGCTGCATCAGGATATCTTGTTTGAATGTAGTGCGGGTTAAGCCTTTTGCATGCACTAATAATTTCTTCTGGTGCATTCAATTCTCTTGCAATTGAAATCAAATTATGCAGTTCGCTTGACTTCTTTTTTTGCATTATATAAACTGCCTTTAATGCTTTTTCTGCTGCCTGCTGGCAGTAAAACGCACAAGCATAATAAGTTTCTTTTTCAAACAAAATTCTTGCAGTCTCTAAATCATCTTCTGCTGCATTCATCCAATCAAAAACTTCTTTTCTCATAAGAACAATGAGATTTTAGTTTATTTAAATATAACTAAAAAAAAAACTTCAGAAAACACCCAAAACTAGAAAAACAATGGAATTGCATTCAAAATAAACAAAAACACTACTCCGTAAAACATTGCTTTCATTATTAAGTCTTCTTTTTTTTGTTTTTCTTTTTTCCAGAAACCAAAATAGGAAGGGAAAATTACTCTTGCAATTCTTCCGCCGTCAAATGGTTCAATTGGCAGGAAGTTTACAACAGCAATAAGCAAACTTAATATTATAAGCCATTTAAAGAAATCAAAAAAGAAATAATAAGCAAACAAAAAAGCTGAATCAGAAAAAGAATATTCTGTTCCCTGAATTTCCTGTAAAGTGAAACCAAATTGTCCTTGAGAATTCCTTTTCAGGCTTAAAGTTTTTTCTTCGCCTTTGTCTTCAACCAAAAAAACAAAATTTTCATCTAATGCTTTTCCTGCATAAGCTTTTTCTAAGTCTGCCGCCAGCTGGATTTTCACTCCATTAACTTCCTTTAAAAGCATGCCTTTTTTTAACACGCCAAAAGCCGGTGCATCAAATTTTTCCCCGCAAAAAGTTATTTCTTTTTCTGCTCCAATTATTTTTATTCCTGTAATATGATCTCTTTTAATTGATTCAGCTTGAGGAGAAACAATTACAGCAAAAACAGAAAGCAATAAAATGAAAACAATAATTGAAGCAAGATTTGCAGCAGGCCCTGCAGAATAAACCTTTAACTGTTTTAATGCTGGTGCTTTTTTTACTTCTTCTTCGTCTGGTTCAACAAAAGCACCAATTGGCAGGAAGCCTAACAACAACAGACCTGAACTTTTGACTTTAAGTTTTTCTTTTCTTGCAGTGATTCCGTGGAAGCCTTCATGGATTATTAAAATTAAAAGCAAGGAAATCCATGCATGCAATGGAATCACTAAAGGAACATTTGGAATTTCAACTCCAGGAATTACAGGAGCAACTCCAGGGCAGGCTTTGATTCCAGACAAAGTTTTTGTCAGTATATCCACTGCAGTTATTGCAAGGGAAAAAATTACAAAACCTGCAAAACCAGTTAAAGCAAAAACAAAACTTAAAAGATTTAATCCAAAAACATTAGTGTAAGCTTCAGTAATAAAACTTGAACCTGAAAAAATTCCGAAAACAAACTCAAAAACAAAATAAAGCAGTAAAATTGAAATAATCCATAAACCAAATCGTTTCATTTTATTCATTTTTTTCCCGTAAAGGAAATCAACTGCAATTAATCCAAAACCTAAAATTAATCCAAGTTCTGTCAAAAAATTTATTGTTTTTTCATGATGTGCAAATTTATCAAAAATTGGATTTGCTTTTTCTGTTTTATACATTGAGCCAATCCAGTAAGTTTTGGCTGAAGTGAATTTTTTAAGAATCCAAGTAAAAATAAGTGATGCGATTAAAAACAAGAGAATCCAGAAAAAAATATTTGAAGTGAATTCTTCCAGCATAAAACACACCAAAAAAGTTATTTAAAAATTTTTCTCCGGAATTTTAATTTAAAAAATCATTCAGTTAATTTTATTTCAAGTTCTTTTTCAAGTTTTCTTATTGTTTTGTCTGACGGATTGAATTTTTCTGATTCAATTCTTTGTATTACTGATTCTTTTTCATAAATTTTCATTGCAAGTTCTTTTAATGTAAGGCCTTTTTTTTGTCTTGCCTGCATTATTTTTTTTCCAAATCCTTCAATTAAACTGCTTGCCTGCATTGCACCAGAAAAATTCTGGATTTTTTGGATTGACTTTTGTTTTTCAAAAAAAACTTTTTTTCTTGGAGTGAATTCAAATCTTTCTTTTGCAAACCTGTCTCTTGGAAAAACTTCTTCGTCTTCAACTGACTGTTCATCTAATTTTTTTCCCAGAGAACTGCAGTTAGAGCATACATCAAATTGTGTTCCGTCAATTACTACAGTAATTATTTTGTTTATTGAGTTCCCGCAAATCTCACAGTTCATCCAACCCAATATTAAAGTTCATTAGTTATGCTTTTATTGATTGCTTTTATATTAGTTTTTAGGTTATTATGGCAAACGATGAAGGAACTACAATAAGAAGGCAGCCGGTTTTTGATATTTATGATTATGTAACCAAATTAGAAGAACAAGTAAGATTACTTCAAACAGAAAAAAGTTTGATTGTTTCAAAAAACAGTCAAATGGAAGTAGAATTCCAGAGAATGAAAAAAGAACTTGAATTAATGAGAAAGCCTCCGTTGATTGTAGGCATTGTTCAGGAAATAAATCTCTTGGACAATACTGCAGTTGTAAGGAATTCTAATGGATTAGAGTTTTTAGTTGAATTTGAAGAAACACACAAAAACGAAATTAAAGACGGCTGCAGGGTTGCAATGAGCCAGAGAAGCCTGAAAGTAATTAAAGTCTTAAATGACATCAAAGATCCTCGCGCTAAAGCAATGCAAGTAATAGAAAAACCTGAAATTGATTTTTCTTTTGTAGGCGGACTAAAAAAAGAAATCCGCGAACTAGAAGAAGCAGTTATTCTGCCTTTAATTTCCCCTGAAAAATTTGAAAAGCTGGGAATTGAAGCGCCAAACGGAATTTTATTGCATGGAGAAACAGGAACAGGAAAAACTTTACTTGCAAAAGCTATTGCGCACAAAACTAATTCAACTTTTATTAAAATCACTGCATCAGAATTAGTAAGAAAATACATTGGCGAAGGCGCAGGATTAGTCAGAGATGTATTTAAGTTAGCTGAAGAAAAAAAGCCATCAATTATTTTTATTGATGAATTAGATGCAATTGGAACATTAAGGACAGACGAAACTTCAGGCGGAGACAGAGAAGTGCAGAGGACTTTAATGCAGTTGCTTTCAGAAATGGACGGCTTCAAAAAAAGAAATAATGTTGCAATCATTGGGGCAACAAACAGAATTGATGTAATTGACCCTGCATTATTAAGGCCAGGCAGGTTTGACCGTATTGTAGAAGTTCCTTTGCCTGATGTAAATGAAAGAGAAGAAATTTTTGCTATTCATTCATCTTTAATGCCTTTAAAAGACGTTGACTTAAGAGAATTAGCAGAGCTTACAGACAGTTCTTCTGGAGCAGAAATTAAAGCAATCTGCATGGAAGCAGGAATTCTTGCATTACGCGAAGAAATAGATTTTGTTTCCCAAAAATACTTTCTTCAAGCAATAGAAAAAGTTTTGGGTTCAGAAGAAAAAGACGATGAAAAAATGTTCAGTTGATGAACTAATTCAGTTTACAAAACTTCTTCTTTTATGTTCTGTTTAAAACACTTTTTGTTGAAAAGAATGAATAAAGAGGGAGTATTGTGAAACATCTTAAAGCATTGCTTGTTATTTTGTTTTTAATTTTTTGTTTTGAAAATGTTTTTTCAAATTATGTTCAAGAAAACCACCCTAATACCACAGAATTTGATGTGAGGTTTAATGAAGTTTCTAGAACTGACGCAAAATCTTATCTAAAAGAAAAACTGTTTGAAATAAAAGCAGAAATTAATTCAATTGAAAACGAATTAAGCAATGAAAGCTTTAATTTAGAAACAGTTAATGCAACCCAAACTGAATTAATTCAAACAAAACAATTCATACTGGAAGCTGAAACACTACTTGACGAGAATAATATTGAAGATTCGGGAATGAAGGTCTATAATGCATTAGAAGTTTTAGATGAAATAACAAAAACACAGGAATTTGAAGCATTAAATTCTCAAATACAATGCAATGAAACATTGTTTGTGGCTTCTTCTTCAGCTTCAATTGAAATAACTGGAACTTTTTTGAATGAAAAAATTTGGGTTAATGAAGTTCCTGCACAATTTGGGGTTGTAATAAAAAATAACTCTAATGAAACACAGGAAGTGCAGGTTAATGCCCAACCAAAATCATGGTATATTAAAATTCATTCTTTTTTTTGGTTTATTTTTGACATAACAGAACACTGGTATAATTTAGGAGAAAAACAAACACAAACAATTTTTCTTGAACCAAGCGAACAAAAAACTGTTTTCTTTGACATTAATGTAACAGGCTATACTGGAGGAAACGCTGGAGCACAAGTTTTCTTTGCTGTTAACTCTTTAACTGACAGTTCAACAGACGAGGAAAGACTGGCAAATTCACTGTATTCTTCTCTTCCTCCTTGGCCTGAAACAAACCAGCTCAGCCCTGAAATTTCAGTGCAAGGAGTCTGGAGTTTTAATCCTGCAAGAATTTTGTTTTCGCATGAAATTCAAGCAGAATTCTTTAATGATTCAAATAACTCTCTTGATTTAAATGCTTTTGCTGTCCCCCAAAAATATGAAGGAGTATGGTTTAAGTTATGGGGAGGCTGGGGATGGAAATTTCCTGAAACAGGTTCCAGTTCAAAAAGAGTGATTTCAATTGAACCAGAGTCAAGCACTCATTTTAGTTTAAGCCCTGAATTTAATTCAGTTAATTTTGTTTCAGGTTGTGGCGGATGGGGAATAACATGCAAGCTTTACCCTCCTTTTCCTTGGGGAAGAACTTTAATTGGATTTGAAGGAAATCCAACTTATTGGAGTCACAATCATTCAATCAGAGTAGATGACGGAGACGGCATTCCTGACGAAAACGACAACTGCATTGCAGTTCCAAATCCAAAACAAATTGATTCGGATTTTGATGGAATAGGAGATGAATGCGATAATTGTGTTTTGGTTTTTAATCCAAATCAAGAGGATGCAGATGGAGATGGAACAGGAAATTTATGTGATTCAGATTTTTTTACAGAACCAGAAATTCTTTCTGTTTCCAGAAACCCTGAAAACCCTACTTACTTGGATAACGTAGAAATAAAAACAAAAGTTACTGGAAGCATAGAAAACGTAAAACTAATTTATTACATTAACAATCAAGTAGATACTCTTCCAATGGACTTAGTTGAAGAATATTATATTGCAGTAATTCCAGCACAACCTCTTTCAACTCTAGTAGAATACCAGGTTTCAATTAACGATGAAAATTTATTCAGTGAATTGTACTGGTATTATTCAGTAAAAGAAGTAAAAAATGTTGCAGTAATTTTAACAGAATATACAAACAAAGACCACAATCAAGATTACAACTTAAATTTTTATAAAGAAACAGGAGAAAAATCAACTGAATATTACCTTAAAGAATCAGGTTATGCAGTATTGTTCACTTTTGATTATTTTGACAACAACGGAAACTGGTATGATTTGGAAGGAATATGGGAAGATTATAATGTCTTAAAGAAAAAAGATGATGGAACAGAAATGTGGGTGTCAAATAATGGGTTGATTACCCAAAAAGGAATTGAAGCAACACAAGATGATTTAGTTGAAGATTATTTTACAAAAATTGCAATAAACAATCATACTCTGCTCGACGGAGGGCAACAATTTGGTTATGGCATTGTAATCAAAGAAGGACTAAAATATCATTTTTGGGTTCATGAATTAGGCCATGCGCTTGGATTAGTTGATCACTATGAACAGAATAATAAAAAAGGATTTATTTTTGTATGGGGTATTATGGGACATGGGCCACACTTAAAGTCAAAAGGTGGCGGATTGCCTTTTCGGTTAGCCCCTTTTTCCTCTCCAAGTAAATTAAAGATTGGATGGCTTGAAAGCGAATTATTGCCTTTTAATTTTAATGGAAACTTAATATTGAAACCTCTGACAGAAAAATCTTATGGAGAAAAAGTTTATGAATATGAAACAATCAGCACAAAAACACCTTTAGTGTTTCCTGACAATTCATATAATTTCGTAATAGAAGCAAGAAAAGAAAACGATTACAATATTTATTTTTATAAACATAAAGATTTTAATAATTGGTGTGATGATGAATATGTAGAAAAAGGAGTAAACCTTTATTCTGTTGCAACAAGAGTATCAGAAAACGATGGAGTAGCAGTTGGCAATAAATACGAACTTAACCTAAATCAAAATACGAATGATTATGGAGACCCGACTTTAATGAATGTTGGAGACACTTTTATTGATGCAGTAAACTATGTGAAATTCAATTACATTAGCGAAAACAGTGTTTTATTTAAACCAGAAATAAGAATTGAAAGGCCTGAACTGGAATTAGAAAATTCAGTTGGGGCAGTTTTGTATTATGGTTTATTAGGCTGGGAAAGTATAGCGCCTTTTTACAATGAAGATTTTGAAGTTGATGTTAGAGATTTAGATTTGCATGCTTATTCTTTTGATGGAAACCATGCTGGAATGAATTATGAAACAGGAGAATATGAAAACCAAATAACTGGCGCTATTGCTTCAGGAGATGTTGGAGCTGCTTTTGGAGAATGGATTTTTGTTCCTGAAAGTGCTCAAGCCAGTTTTACAGTAAACAGTTACGACATGCAAGCGTTTCTAAATGAAAACCCTGATGCAAACATTGAAGAATTGATTTTGGATTATAACATCAACTTGATTAGGTATGGAGCTAATCCAGAATTAATTGAAGACGAAAATGGAAACCCAATAATAACTGACAGAATTGATTTTGCTCCGATTTCAGGAATTATTGCACCAGGACAAGAAATAACTTCAATTATTACTGCAACAATAAATTTTGACCCAGATACAATAATCAAAGACGATTCAGAAGACAAAAACAGGTTTGTAACAGTTTACATTGAATTCAATGACACAAACATTTCAGTTAAAGACATTGAAATCTCTTCAGTTAAATTAAACAACATTATTCCTGCAATTAACGATGAATCATATGGTTTTGTTAAAAACCCGGAAATAAAAGACAGAGACAACAACGGAAAACCAGAGTTCATGATTAAATTTTACAGGCATCCAATAAAAAACCTTTTAGAAACAGGAGAACAAACAGAAACA
>JAHJUD010000061.1 GCA_018829335.1 Microcaldota archaeon
ACATTTTTTGCTGACCATGATTTCAGCATTCCTTTAGCTGTTCTCACTGAATACTTTTCCGGAACATTGACAGCAAAGTGTAAGTGGGTTCCTGCAAAACCAAAAGCACTGAACTCAAAACCAAACCTTTCAAGTTCCAAAAAACCTCTTTTGCAAGCATTAATGCTTGACTGCTTTCTAAAAACCTTGTATCTGCACTTTGATACAAACATAAAAGACATCCAGTTACTTCTTGTGTCCTCTTTGCCTTCAGTTCTTTTTTTAGAGCTTACGCTATTCAAATTATCCATGATTTCGTTCTCCTATCGCGCCTTTTATAGAGCGCCCGATAGGGCGCTGCGCGCGATAAGAGAAAAATGATTAACAAAAAATAAAAACAGCGGCGACCGTTCATCTGCCAGCCCTAACGGTCAACCAGTATTCTCGGTCGCTTTAATAAAGCGTGCAATCAAACTGATTAATCCAAGCATGCATGTTATTGCTGTAAACCAGAGAACCGATAAGTTCGGCGACGGAATAGCAGCTTCAGACATTCTGGCAGCGCCCACAGTGAAAAACGAACAAGGAAAACTGTCAAGAAATCCGATAAAAGAAGAAGTAGACAAGCATTTGTTGTTCCAGAAAACACTTCAAGAATATTTGGAAAGCATTCAAAGAAAACAGTAAATAATTTTTACCTGTTTTTCACCTGCAATCAGGTTTCATTAAACTTAAAAACACATTGAAAAATAATTGTTTTATGGAATACATTATAATTGACATTGAAACCTGCCCAATAAAATTAGAAGGATACCTTGAATTAGCTGAAACAGAAAGAAAAAAACTGCTTAACCCAATTGACTCAAAAGTTGTTGCAATAGGCTTAAGGTATAATTCAAAAACAGTAATCATTCAAGACAAAAACGAAAAACAAATGCTTGAAGAATTCTGGAAAGAAATGAAAGAATTTATCGGAAAAAGCCTGAATAAAAAAATTGTCGGCTTTAATCTGAAAGACTTTGATTTGCCTTTTCTTGTGACAAGAAGTTTTATTAATAACGTGAAAATTTTTCCTTTCAAAATAAAAGAAGTAATTGATTTAAGAGAAAAAGTTTCTGCTTTCAGGTATGGTTTTACAAGAGGAAAACTAAAAGAATTTGGCGAAGCATTAGGAATAGAACTGCACGAAATGGATGGTTCAATGGTTGCAGAAGAATGCATTAAAGGAAACATTGAAAAAATCAAAGAATACCTCAAAAAAGATTTAGAGATAACAGAAAAAATGCTGAAAAGAATAATTGAAACCAACATAATTGAAATTGAACGCTGGTAACAGCTGCCACTGTCAGCTGGCACCAGTGCACGACTTCGCTTTGCTCAGTCCTGCTGTTTAATTTGAAAATTAGGGGAAGACGCTTTGCTTGCGCAAAGCGCTCCAACAGATTCTTTTTTTTTAGACAACTTTTTTTGGCAAAGGATTGAAGTTTCAATCTTATGGCAAAGATTTCCTTTTTGGTATTTGGAATTAAGGAAGTTAAGAAGGATTGTGCCAAACTATCAAACTATTAGGGGGGTCCAAATAGTGGTTTAACAGCTTGGCACAAATGGTGGGAGTATGATTTATCTGGAAATAAAGTACAACACTTTTTTTCCTGACTGGGCTTTTTTCAGGTAACCTTCTTTGAAGAGTTTGTTCAGCCTTTGAGAGGCAGCATTAACTCCTTTGTAATTCAACTCTTTTTGAATTTCTGTTGCAGTTACTGCGTTTTTCTTGGTTACTAAATCCATTATTTTTTTGTCTTGGTCTGCAAGCAAAGTAAAAGTTTTTTCTTCTTCTACTTTAACTGTTCCACCAGTTTTAAGCTCTAACATTATTTTATCGTATTTGTCATTTATTTCAGACAAAATTTTGTTTGTTGCTTCCCTTTCCTGTGCCAATTTAAATAACAGCATTGAAACAAAGAACGGATCCTTGCTTTGCTGGAATAATTCATGCAAGTCCATTGTGAGTTCATCAAATTTCGGGTCAAGCTTTTTTACTGCTTCCCTGCTTTTCAACAACTCTTTGAACATGTCATGATTATTCATGCTGTATCATGATAGTATCATGATATTTAAATACTTTTCGTTTTCGGGGGCTTTGCACTAAAAGAGTGTTTTTCTTTGGATTTCAGACCCTTTTATGTGCAATCAGGCTTTTTGCACATTTAAGGGTTTCTGGCTTTCAATAGTTTTAGCTATTGTTTGCTTATTCTTGAAAGCAGTTCCCTGCTTGAAATATGGGTTTTTAGTTTAAGCACTCTAAAGTCTTTATCTCCACTGATAAAGAAATCATGTTTAGTGCTTAGCACTGCCGCGAGAATTGGTGAATCCTTTTTGTCTCTAATCATTAGTTTTGCTTTCGGCAATAAATCTCTGTATTCCTTAATCGGAATCACTTTAGAGGAATTTATTATAGCTTGCAGCACAGACATTGCCTGCTCTTTGCCTCCAAAATCTTTTGATTTCCTTTCAATAATGTTTCTTGTTTCAATTAAAACGTGTTCAGGAATCAAAAGCTGTATTTCCTTCAGCAAAGCTTTTTCAAGCAGTTTTCTTTCATTTCCTTTGAAGAACAAACCAGAAAGAAGTATGTTTGAATCAAAAATTACTTTAAACATTCACACTGCCTCTATTTGAATAACGCCAAGGTTTTTAGTTTCTCTTTTTCAACTTCTTGAATAAGCTTTTTTCTTGAAAGCTTTTCTTTTTTGGCAATTCTTTCAAAAGGAGAAAACAATGCTTTTATGTCTTCAGATTTTTTAATAAGAACTCCAAACTCTGTGTCAATTATAAGAACATCACTACCTGTTTTTAGCTTTTCTTTCTTTCTTATCTCCAACGGAATCGTAAGCTGCCCTTTAGATGTAACAGTAGAAGTGCCAACATACATATACAATCACCAGTAATACAAGTAATACATTCCTTACTTAAATATATCTATAAAAATTGAAAAGATTTTCATTTCAAACTTAAAATAGCCAGCTTTATGCACATAACCAAACCTTTTTCTGTGCATTTTCGGGGTTTTTTGTGCAGATTCAATTTTTTGTGCAAAGCTGTTTTGGATTCTCAATTAAAAGCAGTTATATAAATTTATATAAGTGGAAAAGAGGGGGAAAAAGAGTTTAGCTTAACACTTCTATTTCTATTCTTTTTTCTGTTATTGGAACAAGCCTTAAAATGTCCTGATAATGAAGCTTACTGAATTTCACTATTTCTGGGGGGATTCTTACTACCAAAGAATTCCCTGACTTTGTAACAGTTATTTTCCTGTCCAAAGCAAACAATTTCTTTTCTTTAACCTCTTTTTCCACTTCAGCCATTACTTCATCATCCAAATATTCTGAATTACATTTAGTGCAGACTTCACATTCCCTTACACCAAAATCCAATCCAAAAAACTCTACTTGGCAATGGCTTTTTTTCATTTTTCCCCCGCATCTACACTTAAAAGGTAAAACTTTCTCCATTCAAAATCACCATGTTTTAACCGTAACAGGAAAAACCTTCCTGATTTTTTCTTTTGAATAAACATATTCATCATAAACAACAGAATAAAAACTAAACAAGGATTCCGTTAACCTTGTTTTCTTTTGCGTTCTCTTTTGACCCCTAAGAATTGCCTGTTTTACTTCTTCTCTGGAAATTCCCCTTAGCCACATTCTTTCAATCATGTGCTTTGCTCTTTTATGCTCCCAATTAATCTTTAACTTCATCTTATCAATAATACATGTATTCTTAATATTATTTAAAGGTTTTTGTTCGTTAATTCACGAAAAAAACTTAATCTTTTTTTCCGGAAAAAAACCACCATATGCAGAATTAATTACTAAACACATATTCACAATAATTCAATAAGCTGTTTTGTTGTATAAACCTTGACTTTATTTTGTTGTTTAAAGTGTTTGTCGTCAGACCAAATCCCACAATTTTCCTGCAAAGCCAAAGCTAAGAAAAGAGTATCAGATTCATCAATTTTTTGCGTAACCTTAAAAGCTTCATTAAAAAAATTTTCTTTCAAACCCTGTTCATCCAAAAGCAATATCCTGGAAAAAAGCAAATCAAACAGTTTCTGATAATCTTTTCTGCTCAAACCAGCCTTTCTTAAAATTATTTTTTCATATTTTTTTACTTCAGTTTCAGAAAAATGCACTCCAATAAACTTAAATTTAGGGCTTTCAAGAATTTCTCTTGAAACAGAATCCTTAATTAAAGCAGCAAAAATTCTGTTTGAATCAACAACAAGCTTCATGAACCAAACCTTTTCTCAAACCGCTTTCTTATTTCAGCTTTAATTTTATGCCCTATTTCTTCAGCATCTTCTTCAGTAAACTCACTATTCTTTAAAATCTTATCCAACCACTCCAATTCTTCCACTCTCTTCTCAAAAGCTTCTCTTGCAATCTCACTCCACCTCACTTCAGAATGCTTCTTCATTCTTTCTTTCAAAGGATTTGGAATAGCCAAAGTCATATTAGCCATAAAAACACCACCAAGAAAAATTATGTGAAAACACATATTTAAACATATGCCTTATTTTTCCTGAAAAATCCTGCACACATAAAATTAATCCAAAAGCATTACTTCACAAATATTCCTTTTTTTCAAAGGCTTTGCACTAAAAGGGGTTAAAAGTAAGGTTTTCGAACTCCCTTTTTGTGCAATCAGGCTTTCTGCACATTTAAGGGTTTCTGAGTTGCAGCTGCTTTTGCTATTTTTAGCACGTCATTTGTGCCGTAAATCAGTCTGCTTTTGTGAAGGTTTTATATTAGAAAATGTGTTGTTATTAATAGAAGGGATAAATAAATGCCAATAAAAAGAAGTAAAGGACCGGCAAAAAGACGTAAATTAACTGGGACACAGAAAAGGAAGTTAATTAAAAAACAAATGACTGAATTTAAAAATAAAAGTAAGGTTGTTGGCAGACATTTAGTAAAAAGAGGGTTAGCTAAAGTGAACCATGAAGGGAAGTTAGAACTTACTCGAAAAGGAAAAGAGCAGATGCATACAATCCCTTACGGAAGTGCCGCACTGCTAATAAATAAACTTCATTACACAGGAAACCTAAAAGATAAACTAACTATGTTACATGAGTTAGTTGGAGAACCGTTTAACCAACCTCAAATTACAACAAAAACCGTTACAAAATATGTTCAAGATTATGATTTGATGGTAACTGGATTGCCAAAGGGGGATCAATATCCTGTAAAAAAAGAAGTGCTGAAAGAGCGAATATATTTTAGAAGTTCTGGGTGGGTTTGGCTAAATGGTAGAAAAGCAATTAATTTTTTAAAAAAAGAACTATTACGCCCTGATACAAAAGGGGAATATAAAGAAGCTGTCAAACTTGCTCTTGAAATGCATAGGCAAAAATTAAAATATGGTGAATACAGGTCGTATGATGAGAGTCCGAAAGTATCTGGTGATGGCAGAGGCGGCTTTTAAGCAAACACAAAAATTTTTTAATTCACCCCTTTTTTGTGCAAAATCAAGGTTTTTTGTGCAGTTTAAAGTTTTTGTGCAAAGCTGTTTTCGGGGGCTTTGCATTAAAAGGGAGTTTTTCTTTGGATTTCAAACCCTTTTATGTGCAATTAACAGTTTTGCACAATTAAGCTTTGGGAAAATGCCAAAAAAAATTAAGTGAAAAGACAAAAAATTAAGGTAAGTCTTGGCTTACTTTTTATAAAATGTTTGTTTTATGTTTTAATTATGAGCAATGTAGAAGTGGTTACTTTAAGTGAAAAAGGGCAGATTGTATTGCCAAAAAAAGTCAGAAGAGAAGTTGGCTTAAGCAAGGGAAACAAAATGCTTTTAGTTGAAAAAAACGGAAAAATCACTTTAATTAAAGTCAACGAAATAATGCAAAAAGAGTTTTCAACTTTGCTTGCCTCAGAGAAATCCCTGGCAAAAGACTGGCTTTCAAAAGAAGAGGAAAAAGCATGGAAAAATTTGTAAAAGGAGACATAATAGTAATTCCTTTTCCTTTCTCTGATTTAAGCACAACAAAAAAAAGGCCTGCAATGGTTTTAAAAGACTTAAAAGGAAACGATTTAATCCTTTGCCAGATCACAAGCAAAAACACAAAAGACACTTATTCAATTTCCCTTTCAGAAAAAGAATTCAAAAAAGGGACACTAAAACAAGACAGCAACATCAGGCCAAACAAAATCTTTACAGCAGAAACCTCAATAATAGAATACAAAGTCGGCTCGCTAAAAGAAACAAAAACAAAAGAAACCATAGAAAAAGTTTGTTCAATGCTAAAAGAATGAAACCCTTTTTGTGCAAAACTTATTTTTTGTGCAAATCTGTTTTCGTGTTTTGGTTCGTTTGCGGTTGAAAAATCAGGAAAATGAATTCAAGTTTGCTTTATTCTCTTTCTGTAATAATCAGCTAAAGTCTTAAGTGAATTTTTTGAAGCAGTTAACTTGCCAATTCTAGCCTGATAAGTTTTTACCGCTGAACCTTTTGCTACTTCAAGAATGTTTTGGGCAGCAATTAATTCTGAATCAAGTTCACTTATTCTTGATTCAACTAAACCAAGCCATTGTATTGGAGTGCGTTTTCTTTTTAGGCTGCCATGTATTCTTTCAAATGATTTTGCTTTACTGCCAACAGAATTTCTGGCAAAAATTCTTCCAATAACTCCCCTGAAACCTGCAGTAAGCTTTTTTGCCGGCATAAAATTCACTTTACTTTAATTAGCACAGAAAGATTTGAATACCTTTTGATTAAAAGAGAAAAAAAGCAAATGCTTTTAAACCAGAAAAGCTTTATTCTTGAAGGTGATTTAATGGCTGAATGGACTGTAATTGCAGCAGCAGTAAGCGGACTGCTGATAATAATAGGCTTAATTATTGCAGTAATTTTAAGGAAAAACAAAATGCAGGGAAGCAAAGAACCAGATTATTTTACTTTCTTTATTATCGGAATCTGTTTTCTTCCTTTAGGGCTTGTGTTCGCGCTTACCCTAAAAAACAACGGGTTTATTGCTGTAACCGGCCTTGGAGTAATTTACCTTGCCTTAGGATTAAAAAACAAGGATAAATGGAAAAAATAGTCTGTGGAAAAATGAATCAGACAAAAACTCCTGACCAGCTTTATTTTACAATGCAGGCAGAAATAGGAATAACAAAACATATGGGAGGAAAACAGGCAACAAAAAAATTAATTGAATTATGCAATATAAAAGAAAACAGTTTTGTTTTGGATGTTGGCTGCGGAACAGGAAAAACCGCCTGCTTTCTTGCAGAAAAAATTGGCTGCAAAGTTTTTGGAATAGATTTATATGAAGGGATGATTAAACAGGCAAAAGAAAGAGCCAAAAGAAAAAAAATTAAAGGCATTGAATTCAGTGCTGCAAATGCAGAACAGCTTCCATTCAAAGACAACACTTTTGATGCAGTAATAAGCGAGTCAGTTGTTGGTTTCTTTAAAGACAAACAAAAAGGATTAAATGAATTTGCAAGAGTAACCAAACCAAATGGATTTATTGGAATAAATGAATTAACCTGGACTGGAAACCCTGAACAAAAAATAACTGATTCAATGAAGAATTTAATGGGCGCAGAATTCAATGATTTTAAAGGATGGAAAAAATTAATGGAAAACTCAGGATTAAAAGAAATTCAGGTAACAGAATTCAAGCCAAACGCATTAAAACAGTTTTTTGATGAAATAAGCTGGATGGAGTTAAGGGATTTTTTTTTGCCATGGATTAAAGTGGTTTTGTTGATTATTAAAAGCAAAGAATACAGAAACTACATTAAAGGCATGGCTAAAACTCCTTTAAATGTATCAAAATATATGGGTTATGGAATATACTCCGGAAGGAAATAAAATGAAGCCTCCTATGAAAAAAATGATTAAAAGAACTGTAAAGCCTGTTAATGACCCTAAAAGATTTGGCTACAATAGAAGCACAGAACTAAAAATGCTTAAAGATACAGGCATTCCAGATGCTGCTGCACGCAGAGTGCTTGCAAAACTTGATGCAATCCATAAATTCATGGCAAAAAGCTCATCAGAAACAGACGAACAAAAGCAAAGATGGAGAGAAATGCACATAAAAGAAGGAAGAAAAGACAAATACAGGTATGCAAGAGATGAACAAGGAAGAAGAATCAAAAAAAAGAGAAAGAAAAAGAAAAATAAATAAATGTTTTTATTTTCTGTCTGCAACAGTTCCTTTTTTTATTCTTCGGTCAACAAACCAGTGCCTTGTTTTATTGCTGGAATAGTCAACTAAACCAGAGTTTTCTTTTGAAACAGGACCTTCAACTCCAATGAATTCAGGGCCTGAAACAACTTTTCTTATTCCAAAAGCTTTAGGATAAACTTTCTCTCTTGTGCCAGGAGATTCATCTTTCCATTTAATCCCTGTCTTGTTTTCTTGCGCTCTGGCACGATTATACAAAACAAAATTTTTTTGAGTTATTTGCCTTTGTTTTCTTGGTTCCGGAATCCTGTGTTTTTTTAGAGGAATAAATAACACCAGAAAAGAATAAGTTCGTTAAAGTATTAAATGCTATTGTTTAAAAAAAGAAAAAATAAAAAAAGAGAAGAAGGAAATCCTATTTCTTCATTGTAATTTCAATTGAAGAAACCTTTAACGGCCCGCCTTCTTCTGTTGGAATTTCTTCTGTTGAAGTGGCAATTTTCTGGATTTTTAAGTCCTTCAGAAACTTGTTTCTTACAATTTCTGAGACATCAACTGCTCTGGAAATTGCTTTACCTCTTGCTTTAATGGTTATTTCAGATGCTCCTGAATTAACCTGTGTTACAACAGCAAGAACATAAGCCATTGTTCCTTTTTTTCCTACAAAAATAGTGTTTTCTTCTGCCATATTGTGTGCACCTCCAATTAAATGCATCTTGTATAAACTGATAAAAACTATAATTAACAGTGAAACTTTAAGTTTAAGAATATTGCGATTTAAAAAAAAGAGAAAAAACTTGAGGTTTACCTCAAGTATTCTAGTGTAGCGTCAAAGATTCCTTTTGATATTCCAGGATCATAACCAAAATACAGGCTTTTTCCTAAAACAAGCTTTTGCTCTACTATTCCAGGATATTGGTCTGACTGGTTTTCATAAGGATAAGCTTCAATCCATGCAATCTGTCTTCCATTAATGTTTACAGGCAATGTTTCAAGCAAATAAACTCCGCCTTCTCTTGGGGCTTCATCTATTCCTTTCATTATAGGATGCTTATAATCTGCTCTGAAAAGTCTTCCTGGAACATGAATTTTAGTTAAACAGCTCGGGGTATCTGATGCTCCTTCTTTGTCACAGCTTACTGGAACAACATCGCCAAAAGTTGCTTCCCATCCAAGAATAGCTGAATCATTTGTTCTTCTAATTCCTGAATCCATTACTAAAATGAATTTGCCTCCAGAAGAAACATAATCTTGTATTGCCTCACCTAACTGCCTTGAAACTTCTTTGTTGGATTCCAAATGCTGATCTAATACTACAATATCATATTCAGCTAAAACATCTTTTGCATTAGTGGTAAGCCTGTCAGCTTTTCTTACATCAAATCTCACTAAATCTTTTGACTGATTTAATACGTTTCTGAATTCATTTGACGGGCTTCCAATAATAAGCATATTCATTGGGCCTCTGTCAGTTAAGCCTGGAATATTCCAGAAACCAAACTGGTGGCCTAAAAAAGCAATTATTACAATAATTAAAATTAAAGGAATTATTCCCTCCAAAGAATATTTCAGCTTTGAATGGACTCCTGAATCAACAGGACCAAAATCCTGGGGCATTGGTTCTCCGGCTCCTTCATCATACATTCCTTTTTCACCTTCTTCAATTTATACATTAACAATATTGTTTTTATTTGTTTAAATATTTAATGCTTTTCTCTTGTTTTTAAAGCATTATTAAATGAATAAATAACGCTTTGAAGTTTATAAAGCTTTCTAATGCGGTTTTCATTCAAGCAAAGAATAATACATGTTTTCAATAAAAAGATAAGTTTGTTTTGGCTGGCCTTCAAGCAAAAAATATTCTGGGGGAATAGAATAATACACTACTCTTTCACCTAAACCTGAAGGAGAAGAAACCATTATTACAGTAAAAGTGTCACCGTAATTTGTGCCTACAGGATTAAGGTTTCCTTTTTGTTCAATAATTGAACTTAAAGCATCAACTGTCAAGACTTCATTATTGTATTTGTCTAATCTCTTTGAAACTAAAGTGAAGTTTCCTCGCATTTCAAGGTTTGGATCCAAGCCTAAAATTAAGTCATGGGTTTTTCCAGGAGACTTTCTTAAATAACCAATAAAAGGAAGCTGATCTTCAGTGCATTCTTTTATGTCACAATAATTCCCAATGAATTCAACAGACAAAAGTTTATCTAATTCTACTGCATAATTTCCGTCGTCTTTGCTTAATTTTCTTGCCCAAGGACCAATAGGTTTTTCTTCGCTTCCAGGAGTTCTTTCTGATTCCAGTAAAAGCTCGTCTCCTTCAGCCATTTCTGTTCCTGAATCTCCAATCCAGACTAATTTTCCTCCGGTTGAAGCATATTCAATCAATAAATTCATTTGTTCTGTGCTCATTTTTTTTGCTCTATCAACTATAACTAACTTGTAATTTTTTAGTAAACCTGCACTAATGTTTTTTATGTGAGCTGTTTCAGCTCTCTTGCCTAAATGTTGTGGGTGTTCTATTGCATTCTCTAAAAGAAAAGGGTCACCTAAACCTGAATCTCCGTAAACTATCAGAATGTTTGGTTCACCCATAACAAAATAATATACATTGCACCAGCCTGGAATAGCAGAACATTTAGTCATTCCACTCCAAGTCATAATCCCCAAAATTATCACTACAAGAAAAATTAAGGTAATTATATGGAAAGCGTCATTGATTGTTCTTCTCATTTTTTCTTCTTCCATGACATTACCTTTTTTAATTGCTTTTAAACTCAAGTATTAATAGAATTTATTTCTTATTAAATCTTTTGTTAAAAGAATATATAAGTGATGTAAATGGTTAAATTGTCAAGAGGCCCTGCAACAAGCGGTCCAAGCTCTTCTTTAGGAATAATGAGGTTCTTTGATGTAGACACTGGAGGGCCAAAAATGTCTCCAGAGTTTGTAGTAATAGTTGCAGTAGTATTGATAATTCTTGTTTTATTGGTAAAAAACCTGAATCTGATTTAATTCAAAAACTCATTTTTTTGGGTGATTTAAGCTTAAACTGCTTATTTAAGCAATTGAAACCAATTAATTATTTTAATAACTTCAGCCTTATTTTAACAAATGACAAAATTTTATTCTTTAAGCATTGAAGAAACTCTAAAAGAACTAAACACCGGAATGCAGGGATTAACAGACAAACAAGCATTTGAAAGAAAAGAAAAATTTGGCTTGAATAAAATAACTGAAACAAAAAAAACAACTAAACTGGAAATTTTAGTAAACCAGTTCAAAAGCTTTATTATCTGGATTCTGATTATTGCTTCAGTAATTTCTTTTTTTATTGGCGAAACAGTTGACGCAATAGTAATAATTATTCTGGTTATAATTAATGCAGTGATTGGCTTTATTCAGGAATACAATGCAGACAAATCCATTGCAGCATTAAAAAAATTAATGAATCTAAATGCAGTGATAATAAGAAACGGAAAAAGAATTCAGCTTGATTCAGAACAGTTAGTGCCAGGAGACATTATTTTATTAGAAGAAGGAATGAAAGTTCCGGCAGACATCAGAGTAATTGAATCAATTCAATTAGATGCAATGGAAGCTTCTTTAACAGGAGAAAGCATTCCAATAAAAAAGCAGACAGAAAAATTAGAACAAGGAACTGCTTTAGCTGAAAAAAATAACATGGTTTTTTCAGGCACAATAATTTCAAGAGGAAAAGGAAAAGGAATTGTAACTGAAACCGGAATGAAAACAGAAATAGGAAAAATCGCTAATTTGATTCAAGAACAAAAAGAAGAGCCTACTTTACTGCAAAAAAAACTTGCTGTTCTAGGAAAATGGATTGCAGTAATAACAATTATTATCTGTGCACTTGTTTTTTTTAGCCAGGTAATAATTCACTTGAATTCAATAACTTACCAGAAAATAACTGATGCGTTTATGATGGCAGTAAGCCTTGCAGTAGCAGCAATACCTGAAGGGCTTCCTGCAATAGTGACAATTTCTCTTGCATTAGGAATACAGAGAATGGTTAAAAAAAATTCCCTTGTAAGAAGGCTTCCTGCAGTTGAAACTTTAGGAAGCGTTGACGTGATTTGCGCAGACAAAACAGGAACATTAACAATGAATACAATGACTGTAAGAGAAATGTTTTTTTCAGGAAAAAAAATTCAGGTAACAGGAGAAGGAATAAAAGGAAAATTTTTATTGGAAAAACAAGAACAGAATGCACTTGATTTAAGCATGCTTTTGAACGCAGGAGTTTTATGCAATAATTCTGTTTTAGAAGGAAGCAAAGCAATAGGCGACCCGACTGAAACCTCGCTTCTTTTTTCTGCAAGAAAAGCAGGAATAAAAAAAGAAAGATTAGAAGAATTTTATCCAAGAATAAATGAAATTCCTTTTTCTTCTGAAAGAAAATTAATGACTACAATTCATGCATTCAAAGGAAAAAAAATTGCTTTCTCTAAAGGCGCAGTAGATGTTGTATTAGAATTATGCACTAAAATTTATTTTAATGGAAAAACAAGGGCAATAACATTCAAAGACAAAGAAGAAATACTTAAAGCAAACGAGGAAATGGCAGAAAAAGCAATGAGAGTTTTAGCTTTTGCTTTCAACCAAGAAAACCCCGGGGAAGAAAACAAAATGGTTTTTCTTGGATTACAGGCAATGAATGACCCTCCAAGAAAAGAAGTAAAATTATCAATTGAATTATGCAGGCAGGCAGGAATCAAAGTAATAATGATTACAGGCGACCATTTAATTACAGCCCAGGCAATAGCAAAAGAATTAGGAATGAAAACTAATTCAATGACAGGAAAAGAATTAGAGGAAATTTCAGAAAAAGATTTAATGGAAAAAATTGAAGAAATAAATATTTTTGCAAGAGTTAATCCCGCTCATAAAATGAAAATAATTGATGCACTTAAAGCAAGAAAGCATATAGTTGCAATGACAGGAGACGGAGTAAACGATGCCCCTGCACTAAAAAAAGCAGACATTGGAATTTCAATGGGTTTAACAGGAACAGACATTGCAAAAGAATCAAGTGAAATGGTTTTATTAGACGACAATTTTTCTTCTATTGTTGCAGCAGTGGAAGAAGGAAGAGGAATATACGACAACATAAAAAAGTTCGTAAACTATTTACTTTCATGCAATTTAGGAGAAGTTTTACTGATTTTTTTTGCAATCATAATCTGGAAAGATGACCCAGAAATAATTGTTCCTTTGATTCCAATTCAACTGTTATGGCTTAACATCGTAACTGATGGTTTGCCGGCTTTGGCTTTAGGTTTGGATCCAGCAGAAAAAGGAATAATGAAAAGAAAGCCAAGAAATGCTTCAGAACAAATAATCAACAAAAAAATGTTTTATACAGTAATTTTTGTTGGGGCATTAATTGGAATTGCTTCGCTTTACCTGTTTGCAGTCCATCTGCCAAACTTAATTTTAGCGCAGACTGTTGCATTTACTTCTTTAGTTATATTTGAAATATTCAGATTGCAGGCAATCAGATCAAATTTTAATATTGGAATGTTTTCAAATAAATGGCTTATTGGTGCAGTAGGAACTTCAATTGCATTGCAGTTAGCAGTAATTTATACTCCATTAAATGCAGTTTTCAGGACAGTTCCTTTAGGATTAAATGAATGGATTACAATCCTTGAAGTTTCAGTAGTTTTATTTATTGTTAGCATGGGCTTTAATAAATTGATTAAAGACAAATGACACCTTTTAATAAAAGGTGTAACAAAATGTACGGCACAAGGCCGTACTGCAAAAAATTCTAACAGCTGCCTGAAGCAGTGTTAGTGCTTGAAGTTCCTGAAAGAGTTTTATCGCATCCTTCCAAATCATTATAAGAGCAAAAAACCTGTTTGATTCCTTCAGCTGAATCAGCCCTAAAAAGGATTTGGCCGTTTACAATAAAAGTTGGAGAACTTCCAATTCCTAAAAGATTTCCTTCTTTGATGTTGTCAATGAATAACTGTTTTCCTTCTTCTCCAGTAGAACAGTTTTCTATTGTTGGCACATCAATTCCTGTTTTAATTGCACAGGCTTTCCAGTTACCTTCAGCATTAGCTATGTCAGAGTTCATGCATGCAGTGTAATCCAATAACTTTGTTCTGTCATATTTTACAATACAAGTTTGTCTTATGTCTTCGTTTACTTCAACTTGCCCATGCTTTGAAACAAAACCGTCTTCCTTTTCTGAAGCAATAAAATACAAGTTAAAAGTCATGTCTGGAATTGCTTCAACTACTTCTTTAAGGTTGTTTTCTGCTGCTGTTCCAAAAGGGCACTGGCTCATAACAAACAAGTCAATATGGTTTGGTTTTAAAGTTCGGTTAAAGAATTTTGTTCCAGTGTAATTTAATGCATGCAATCCATCAACTTCTTCAGTGTATAACTTAAAGTTTTCCCAATTGTAATGCTGTTCAATACTTGAATCAAAGTAAAAGAATGGAACTGTTTCTGCCTGAAATTTATCTAAAATTTCTTTTCCTTCAGCTGAAGTAAAATCAATTTTTTTTAAGTTCAGTTTAGGGAACAATGACTCTAATTGTAATACAATTGAATCCGCATTGCATTCATTGCATGCAAAATCGTTTACAACAAACAAGTTTACTTCAGTTTCAGGAGGCAAAGTAGAACAAACTTCTACATCAATTGAAGAACACAAAAACCTTGTAAGGCTTTGGGCATCTCTTCCTCCAGTGTATTTTTCATTGTTAATGTAATAAGTCGGAGAGCCTCCAACTGCTAATTCTTGTCCTCTTTTAATGTTTTCACTAAATAATGCTTTTCCTTCTTTTCCAGTAGAACAAGAAGTAATCTCTGAAACATTTATTCCTGATTGTTCTGCACAAGTTTCCCAAGTGTTTTCAACAATAGTTATGTCTTGGTTAACGCAAGTTAAATAATCAAAGAATTTTTTCTGTGAAACTTTTTCCTGAATACAGGCTTGTCTTATATCTTCATTTACTTCAGGCAGTCCATGCTTTGAAGTAAAACCGTTTTCGTTTTCTGAAGCAATAAAGTAAAGCTTAAAGTCAACTTTGTCTCCAAATGCGTTTATTACCGGAATCACTACATCTTCTGCTTGAGTTCCATAAGGGCACTGACTCATAACAAATAATTCAATTGGCACACCAGAAGAAGTGTTTTTGTTGTTGCCTGGCAAAACAACTTTTCCTGTTGTATTCATTTCATTAAATCCATATAAACCAAAAGCTATTCCTATAATTAAAATTACAGCCAAAGATAAAAGCAGTTTTTTTCCTATCAGAAAACTCTTTTTTTCAGAATTTTCTTTTGGTTGGCTTTGCACTTTAGTTTCTGCTGAATTATTTTCTTCGCTCAATTAAATACCCCCAACAAAAGGCTGAAACAGGCCTTTATTTCCAGTAATAAACCTGTTTCAAAAGGTATTTAAAGGATTTTATTTTGTTAGGAAACTGATTCACAATCAAACTTAATTTTCCACGCAAAGCCTTAAAGTATCAGGAACTTTTTCAAAAGTAGTGCAGTCATTTTTGTCAGTGCATTTTCTTTTTTGTGTGCCTTTATCACAAGAAGTCCAGTTCTCACATTCCCAGTCTTCATTACAGACAGGACAACCATCTTTTGGAATATCATTGCATGAACTCCAAGAACCATTAACACAAGTTTTTGTTCCATCACATTTTTTTTCTGTAATGCATTTTTCCACTAAACCTGTTTGGCAGTTATCGCATTTCCTGCTTGATTCAGGCTTAAAGTTTTCTGTCCCACAGTCACTTTTATCAGTGCAAGTTCTTTTTTGTTGCCCATTAACACAAGAACCCCAAGCATTACAACTCCATTCTTCTTTGCATTCAGGGCAGTCATCTCCTGCAACATCAACGCATTTCATTATTCCAGTACAGCTTTCTTCTGTAATGCATGATTGATTTGAAATTTCAGGGCATTCAATTTGTGCATCAGCAACTTTTGGTTGTTTTCCTGCTTCGCCTGTCGGCTGTTCAGGGCAGCCGCTTAATAAAACAAAAAATAAAATTAAAACAAAAACAATTTTTTTCTTCATTTTAATCACTAAATTTTATTATAGTTTTAACTGATATAAAAATCTTTCTTTTTA
>JAHJUD010000062.1 GCA_018829335.1 Microcaldota archaeon
ACCCAAGCATTAGCACCTTCATTTCATTAACCTTTGTGCATGATTTTCTCATAATTGTGCAGTTTGATGGTTAAAAAAAGGCAAGTTCAAACTGCAAGTTAATATATGAGCTGAACTTAAATAAAAGGCTTTGCTTTATGGAAAATGAATAAAAAAAAGTGTCATTTTCGGCGATTAAAACAGAAAATAACCACGAAAAGAATAAATAGAAAAAGACTGTAATCTTAACATGAAATCCAGAATTGTTTCTATCGGTTCTGCTACAGAAGACATTTTTGTGAAAACAGACGAATTCCATTTCAGGAAAAGCAAGTCAAGCAAAGGAACAGACTTATGCTTAAAATTAGGCAAAAAATTTGATATAGAAGAAATTCATTTTGATTACGGAGGAGGTGCATTAAATACTTCTCTTGGATTCAAAAAAATGGGTTTTAATGCAAATGTGTTGATTTCTTTGGGGAATGATTCAACTGCAAGAAAAATAGAAAAAATACTGAAAATTGAAGGAATTAATTTGATTGCGGTCCCGTCAGAAAAAGAAACTGGTTTTTCGGTTATTTTCAGGAAACCAAAAGGAGACAGGACAATAATGACTTACAGGGGAGCAAACAACCATTGGCAAGAAAAAAAAATCAACTGGAATGCATTAAAAAAAATGAACTGGATTTATGTAAGTTCTTTTGGTTCAAATATTTCATTGCTTGAAAAAATTGCAGGATTCTGCAAAAAAAACAAGATTAATTTAGCTTTTAATCCAGGCGCATCACAAAGAAAGATTGGATTAGAAAAATTAAAAAAAGTAGTTAAAGAATGCAAAGTGATTATTTTGAATAAAGAAGAAATAACTGAATGGACTAAAAAAAAGAATGAAATGGATGCAATGAGAGAATTAAACGAATTAGGGGCAAAAATTGTTGTGGTAACAGATGGAAGAAAAGGAAGTTATGCTTTTAACGGAAAAAAAGTTTTCAGGCAGAAGGCAATGGAAGTTGAAAGAATTGATGTTACTGGTGCAGGAGACGCTTTTTCTGTTGGTTTTGTTTCTGCAATAGACAAAAAGAAAAACATTCAGCAGGCATTAAAAATTGGAACAGCTAATGCTTGTTCTGTAATTAGAAGAATTGGAGCACACAACGGAATTCTTTCATTTAATGGAGCAGAAAATTTTGTTAAAAAATACGGTTAATTATTTGCGCCTTCTGCTTGTGCGCTGAAATCCTTTTTTACCTTGAATGCCTGGTCCAGAAACCCTTCTTCTTGGATCAGACAATTCAGTTCTCTCTTTTTGTTTCAGTAATTTGTTTCTCTGTCTAACTAATTCTACTCCTTTTCTTCCCAAAAGATGCAGTTGCCATTGTAATTCAGCTCTTTGCCTGTTTTTCAGGTCAGGCGAAGAAATTTTTCGTTTTCTGAAAAAAGCTGCAATAAATTCTCTTCTTTTTTCTATGTAATCGTCTTCGCTGTCAAAAGTTGGAGGACTGTCAAGACCACAAACATTAGAAAACGGACAGTATTTTTTTGCCATTTTTTTCACCAAATAAAATAAAACAAAAAAATTAAGTCCAGTAAAATTTAAATACTATAAGAGTAATAGTATTAACGGTTGAATATTATGAATTTTGTTGAATCTTTTGTAGAGAAACTAAAAAAAGAAATGAATTTTTTTTCAAAGAGAATAAGCCATTATGAACTTCAGAGAACTAATGGTTCAGAATGTGCTTCAGTTTTGTTAAGCGAAGTAAAACATCCAGACCACTATTTTTATTTGAACAGTAATCTTCCAATAAAAAGTTTGTGTGAGCTTTCAGAGCACTTAAATGAAATGGATGAAGAAAGCTTCAAAAACCATGTAAATGAAGAAAGAAACGATTTCAGTTCATGGGTTTCAAATACTATTGGCGACAAAACCCTGGGAAAAAAATTAAGTGAACTCAAAGAAAAAGATGAAATGGCAAAAGCAGTTCAGGTAAGAGTCGATTACATTAAAAGAAGAGCAGAACAAAATTACTGATGAATATGCAGCTTTCATTAAAAGAAAAAGAAGTTCTTGTTAGTTTACTTGATAAACCTAAAAGCATTGAAGAAATCCAAAATAAAATGTTTTTTGGATTTAATGAAACAAGAGAAGTGGTAAGAGAACTCCTAAAAAAAAAGCACATAAAAAAAGAGGAAAGCTTTCCCACAACTTATTCTGTGAAAAAAGAATTAAGGAAACAAGTAAGAGAATTAAAGAGAAGAATTGACTGGGCTGAATTAATCAACGATGCATGCTTTGTATGCAATCAGTGATTCCTGCTTTTTATTGTAGCCTGTGCTGCAGCTAATCTTGCAATTGGAACCCTGAAAGGAGAACAAGAAACATAATCTAATTCAAGCGAATGACAGAATTCAATTGATTCTGGGTCTCCTCCGTGCTCGCCACAAATACCTAACTTCAGTTTTGGATTAGTTTTCTTTCCCAATTTAACTGCAAGCTGCATTAATTTTCCTACTCCTAAAACATCCAAAGAAACAAAAGGAGAAATTAAAAGAATTTTTTGTTCCAAGTATTTTCCCATAAATTTTCCTTCAATGTCATCCCTTGAAAAACCAAAAGTAGTTTGAGTTAAATCATTTGTGCCAAAAGAAAAAAAGTCTGCATGAGAAGAGATTTCTTCTGCTGTTAATGCTGCTCTTGGAAGTTCAATCATTGTGCCGATTGGAATGGAATTTTTTGGGAGAATTTCTTCCAATATTTTTGCCACTATTTTTCTTGAAATCTCTAATTCTTTTGCTATTCCTACAAGAGGAATCATTATTTCAGGCCTTGCATCAATTCCTTTCTTTTTCAGATTCAGTGTTGCTTCTGCAATTGCCTTTGACTGCATTTCAATTATTTCAGGATAAACTATACCTAAACGGCATCCTCTGAAACCCAGCATAGGATTAGATTCATGCAGTTCATTTACTTTGCTTAATAAGGACTTTTTTTCACTTAATTCCGCAATTAATTTAGAGTCATCCCTTGAATCAACTTTATATTTTAGTTCAGCTACTTCTTCTATTAGTTTTTCTTTTGATGGCAGGAATTCATGCAATGGAGGGTCAATTAAACGGATTGTGACAGGAAAGCCTTTCATTGCCTCTAAAATTCCTTCAAAATCTTCTCTTTGCATTTTTTCTAATTCATCCAAAAACTTTTTTCTTTCTTCAAAAGAAGAACTTAAAATCATTTTTTGCATTATTGGAAGCCTTTCGGGCTGGAAAAACATGTGTTCTGTTCTGCATAAGCCAATTCCTTCTGCTCCAAGTTCTCTTGCCTTTAATGCATCTTTTGGAGTGTCAGCATTAGTTCTTACTCCAAGTTTTCTTATTGAGTCACTCCATTCAAGAATAGTGGAAAAAAATTTGTCTGGTTCAGGTTCAATTAATTTTATTTCTCCGAGAAAAACTTTTCCTGTAGAGCCGTCAATTGAAATAAAATCTCCTTTATGTATTGTGTGATTTTTTATTTTCATTGTCTTAGAAGAATAATCAATTCTTATTTCTTCACAGCCTGTAACACAAGGTTTTCCCATTCCACGCGCGACAACAGCCGCATGGGAATTTGAAACCAGCAAGGGAGTATATTTCTTAGTAAAGACAACAAAGTTCTTGTCCAATTCATTGTTTGATTTAATCTCAAAATTATAAACATCAATAATTCCTAAATTAGCTGTTTTTTTTGCCCTATACATTCTTAAATCTGAATCAAGAATATTGTTAATCTCAGTCTTGAGTTTGTCGTCAAGTCTTTTGTATTTCAGAACATAATCAGTTATTTTTCCAGCCCCCAACATTTTGTTTTCTTTTATTGCCGGTTTTATTCTGCCGGTAAAATCAACATGAGCTTTTACATCATTAAATAACTGTCTTGTAGAAAAAAGTTTTGACTCATATTTTTTCGGCGCGGTTTCTGGCCTGACCCTTGCAGTAAATCTGCAAATTTCATCAATTTTTTCAACTATTTGCACATTAGCGATTGTCCTGTTTTGTGTTACCTGAGGGACTATTCCAAGCTTTAAACAAGCAACAGTAACGCCCATAAGCAACTCTTCTCTGCCAACATAAATTTGAAGCCTTCCATTAGAAAATGAACCATCGCCATCTATGGCACCTGCCAAAAAGCTTAAAGTTGATTGTTCATCCAAAGACAAAACCCACTGGACAACAGACTGTCTCGTGCGTAATAAAGTTTCTACAGGAAGCTTTCTACTGCAAACATAATCAAAACAGCTACTTGTTATTGTTCTTCCTTCAAAATTAGAAACAGAATTTTTTACCTGTTCTTTCATTTGCAGTCCAAACTTTTCAAAAAAAATCCGGTTCACTTTTCTAATAAAGTCTATTTTTTCATATGTTTTCTTTTGTGTAAAAGTTACCTTGCCTCTGCGTTTTGAAAGCTGTAAACAGCCATCAGTAAAAATCGCTCCGGCAAGATATGAGTAATTTGGGTCATTAATTTTTCCATGAAAAGGCATCCTGTCAACCACACTAACCATTTGTTGGTCTGCTAAAACATTTTCAAGAGGTTTTTTTTCAAGCTTTCTGTTATTTATTAACATCATTTTATGATTCGGAGTTATTGCAAGCGTGTTTTCTTTTGTTCTTCCGCTCTGGGAGACATTAATTTCTATTGCTTTAGCTTTTCTTTTGCCAGCTGCGATAATATCTTTCCAGACAGCCTTCATGGATTTTGAATCAAAAGAAAGAATCTTTATTTTCTGGTTATGTTCAATTAAACCAAATAATTCTACTGCACTAAAAAAACCTTTGTTGGTTAAAAGAAGGCTGTCTTTTCCAATGCAAGTTGATCCGCCTTTTGCTGTAAGAATTCCTTTTGCTGCAGCCATTCCGTGGATGTCATCAGGAGAAGTTTCATTTCTCACTAAAATTACGTTTCCTTTCTCGCTTTCTTTTTCTGCTGAATCGGCATCAAAAAAAACTTTTCCTAAAGCAGCTCCAGGAGAAGCGTTTAATCCTTGGGCAATTGATTCAAGTTTTTGGTTTGGGTCAATTCTTTTATGCAAAAGCTGGTTTAAGTCAAGAGGATTAATTCTCAACAAAGCATCTTCTTTGGAGATTACGCCTTCTTCAGTCATTTCGACTGCAATCCTTACAGCGGCAGAAGCAGTCCTTTTGCCTGTTCTTGTTTGGAGAATAAAAAGCTTGTTGTTTTCTATTGTGAATTCTAAATCCTGCATTTCCTTGTAATGCTGTTCTAGTTTATTGCAGACAGAAAAAAATTCTTCATATAATTCAGGCATTGCATTCTTTAATTCAGAAATCTTTTTTGGAGTTCTGATGCCTGCAACAACATCTTCTCCTTGGGCATTCAACAAAAATTCGCCGAAAAGTTCTTTTATTCCGGTTGAAGGGTTTCTTGTAAAACAAACTCCTGTTCCGGAAGTGTTTCCTAAATTCCCAAAAACCATTTCCTGAATTATTACTGCAGTGCCCCAAGAATCTGGAATCTTATTCAGCTTACGGTAAGTAATTGCTCTTTTATTGTTCCAAGAATTAAAAACTGATTTAACTGAAAGAAGCAATTGTTCTTTAGGGTTTTCAGGAAAAGGCTTTTTTGTTTCTTTTTCAATTAATTCTTTGTATTCTTTGATTATTTTTTCTAAAGAAGTTTCAGTTAAATCGCAATCTAATTTTATTTCTGCACTTTTTTTTTCTCTTTCAAGGATTTCCTCAAATTTATTGTGCTCTAAATTCAATACAACGTTTGCAAACATTTGAAGGAA
>JAHJUD010000063.1 GCA_018829335.1 Microcaldota archaeon
TTAATCCTTCAAGTTTTGTTCCAGCTTTAAAAAGTTTTAGTTAATGCTTGTTCTGCACTGGAATTTGAAGAAATAAAACCTAAAACAATTAATAAGACAATTAAAACTAAATGTTTTTTTTTCTACAATCAAATAATGCCCTCCCAATAAACTAATTATATTGTGTTTTCTTCTTTTCATATTTTAAGTTCAACCAAAATCAACTTTTTAGTTGAAGTTATTGGTTAATGTATTTTCATTATTTTTTTGGTTTAATTTATTGATTTTAAGCTCTAAACTTTAAGGGTTAAGCTTAAATTCTGTTTTTTAAGAATTATGTATAGATGGGTTGGGAGAAAAGTGATTGATGAACTGGCTTTGATTAAACTGCATCCAGAGACTGCTTCAACAAAGCAGAAAATCATTGATTTGTTGAGTAATGAGTATCCTTTGCCTGCAAAAAGCATTCATTCAAGGCTTCAAAGGCTTTATTCAACTGAAATTTCTTATCAGGGAGTTCATAAATTGTTAAAGGAAATGGAAGATCATAAAATTATTGAAAGAAAAAAACAAGAATATTTGTTAAGTATTGAATGGATTCAAAAATCAAAGAAAACGCTTGAAAATGTAGAAAAAAAATATTTGCAGAATCAAAAAATAGTTATTCCAGAAGACTTTGCTGGTTCAATTGAAATAGAATTTGATAGTTTGACTGACTTGGCAGTTTCCACAGCAGAACTTCTGATGTCAAGACAACTAGTTAGGAATTCAGATGACCAGAGTTTTATTTGTACATTTGAATATGGGTGGTGGACGTTCAAATTTAAATTTGAGCATCTTAAACTTTTATTAGAGATGGCTAAGGCAAATCCAAAACCAAAAAATATAATTAGAAACAAGACTCCTTTTGGAAAGTGGATTAGAGAGCAATATGGCAAAGTTGGCGGAATAGGCGCCCCAATAGGAACTAAAGTTGACATTGATGAAGAGTTATTTGTTCAGGGAGATTGCTTGATTGAAGTGAAGTATTCTGAAGAAACCAAAAAAATAATTGAACATTATTTTAACAAATGGAAAAGCCTTGATGACTCATTTAAGGAATTTGGCTTAAAGCCAGAGCCAAAAACTCATTCAGTTATGCGTATTACAAGGAATCCTGAAATGGCAAATTTTTGGAGAAATCATTTGACAAAAGTTTTGAAGGAATCTTTGAAAGCAAAGAAAAAATGACTTTGAATGCAGTTCTGCTGGCAATAAACTATGCTAAAATTTCATTTAAAGATAATGATTATTTCCTTACTACATTGAGTTTTACTCCTACAAAAGTTTTTATAGTATAACGCAGTATTATTTATTAACTTTTGAGGTTTTGAGAGTGGTTAAATGGTTGAAAGAGTTAAGACAGGGATAGAAGGATTAGATAAAGCTTTGAATGGAGGCATTCCGGCAAAAAATTTGGTTTTGGTTTCAGGCGGAGCAGGAACAGGCAAAAGCACTTTATGCATGCAGTATTTAGTTAACGGAGGAAAAATATACAAAGAACGTGGTTTGTATATTTCCACTGAACAAAGTGAAGGCGAACTAAAAAGACAAGCAGAACAATATGGCTGGAATGTTTTAGAACTAGAAGAAAAAGGTTTGCTGAAAATCATTTACATTGATATAATTAAAGAAAATCATTTCCTTGAAAGAACACGAGAAGCAATAAAAAACTTTAAACCCAAACGCTTGGTTATTGACTCAATGTCAACCATGTCAGACTACATGGCAGTAACAGATTACTCAAAACAATCTTGGAGCGTTACTTCAATTCAAAACACAGTCATCCCGCAGTTTTTCTCCGAAAAACTCATGAGCAAAAAGATATTGAGTGCATTAATCAGTGAGCTGAAAAACTTTGATGCGACTGCGTTGCTGACAACAGAACTGCCGGAAGAAGGGAAAGAACTAAGTGCAGACGGATTAAGTGAATTCATATGTGATGGTGTCATGGTTTTGGAATGTTTGGGAGTTGGCGCAAGTGTTTTTAGGTGTTTAAGAATAAGAAAAATGAGATATACAAACCATGAAAAAGCAAGTATGGTTTATGAATTAACCGACAATGGCATCGAGTTCAAAGAAAAGGAAATCAAAATATAATTGCAAAAAATAGTTGGGGTTATTATGAAACAAGAAGCTGTTCTAAAACTTTTGGATGAACTGTTGATACTTGATGATGTGTTTGCCTGTATGGTGGCTAAAAAAGGACTGGAAGGGATTGTACCTAAAAAAATTAAAATAAATGATATTGATTTATGGCGTCTCATTCGGCAAACTACTGATCAAATGTTTATATTGATTGACCGCTTTTATGATTATGGGTTTGATAGGCTTTATTTTAAACTGGGTGAGTATACAGTAATAATCGCGCCTGTAAGTAGAACTTTTTCTTTGCTTGTGTTAGTTAGACCTCTTGCAAATATAGGTTTATTGGATATTGAAGTAGAGAATATAAAGAGAAAGATCAAAACACTGGCAGAAATAAAATAGTAGTAAACTTGCTTAATACTTGATAGGTTCTATTTATGTTCTACTATTTCTTTTATTGAGTCAACTATATACTTCATTTCATCAATAGTGTTGTATATATAAGGGCTTATTCTACAACTTGCAGGGGGATCAAGCCCATAATAAAAATGTGCTAAAGTTGCACAGTGACAGCCAGCTCTAGCTTCAATATTTTTCTTATTCAACTCTTCAGCAAGTAGGAATGCACTTTTGCCTTCTACATTAAAACTGATCACAGATGTTTTCCGCGAAGGGTTTCTTGGACCATAAAGGGTAATTTCAGGAATTTCTGTTAATTTATTTATTAGATATCTTGTAAGTTTCTGTTCGTAGGTTTCCACCATGTGCATTGCCTTTCTAATTTGGTGTCTTTTTATGAGGGGATGGCTTATGTCGCCATATTTTCTTTCTTCAACTTTTCCAAGTACTACATCAATTAGAAATTTTGTGGCTTCGCCGGCAACTATAGTGCCGATTATATTTGGGGTTCCTGCCGTAAATTTCCAGGGCAGTTCATTATAGCCAACATATTCTGGCGTTACTTGGCCTTCTGCGATCATATCCCCACCATACTGAAAACATCTCATCGTTTCAAGTATTTCCTTTTTAGCGTAAAGTGCTCCAACACCAAATGGCGAAAACATTTTGTGAAATGACCATGCTAAAAAATCTATATTGTCTTTTCTAACATCGGTATAAGCATTTGGTACAAGTTGTGCAGCATCTATAAGTAAATATGAGCGATTTATTCCATTTGGTTGTTTATATCCGCTATCACTTGCAATTTTCCTTATTTTATTTAGTGGTGGTTTTGTGCCAAGGAAATTTGATGCTCCAGTACTGCAAACAATCTTTGTTCTTTTGTCAACAAGTTCAGCCATATGTTCTAAGTCTAGTTCTCCACTTTTTTTATCAAATTTGACTAGTCTGCATTCAACATTAATACCAAATTTGGGCAGTATTTCTTTTGTTAACCCGTACCAAGGCACATAGTTTGAGTTATGTTCTAGGTATGTAGTAACCACATTGTCGCCATCATTGAATTCGGTCAATAAAGAATACATAACAGCGTTTATTGCCTCTGTTGTTCCCCTATATAATATTATATTTTTCCAGGATTCTGCACCAATAAAATTTGATATTAGATTATATGCATTTTCGAACAACTCTGTTGTTTTAATTGATGCTGTGGAATGACCTCTATGTACATTTTCATAACTGAGTGCGATTTCCTTGTGCAAATCAAGTAGTTTATCAGGTATTTGTGTTGTTGCAGCATTGTTTGTGGCAATCCTTCCTGCTTCTATTGCTGGAAAGTGTTTTCTTATTCTTTTAACATTCAACATCCTAATCTCTGTTTTCTTTTTTTCTTATTAATTTTTTGGGCTATAACATTTTTATATGTTGTGCAGGATCATGCAGGTTATTGAATCAGAGTAATCTCTTTCTATTGTTTTGTAACTGAAACTCCTTTGCTGTTTAGTATAACTATTATAACTATTAAGGAAAAACATTCTATTTTTCTGTTAGTAAACAAAAATAACATTTGGAATAACTTAAGTGTTGTTAGAAGTATGTTATTTTTATGGTCTTTTAAGTTACATCAAGTCATTTTTCAGTACTTCCGTAAGTGGTTTTTGATTAGGTAATTTTGCTGATTTTTAGTTAGTTTTATTTGTTTTGGGAGAGTCCTCTATGTATCACGACACAGGAGGTGCTCTCCCATGAGTTTGTGTCCCAATACTAATAAAGTTATTGTTTCTGGAAATCAAACCAGAATCATTAAGCGTTTTTTCTTTTTTGAACTTGGAATAAAACCTCGTTACAACAGCAAATATGATTTAACCTTGTTATTTCAACTGTTAAAGTATGCTCATTCTAATGGCTTGTCTGCTGAAGAAGCAAGCCAACAAATGAAGTTGTTATACTCTGATTATTTGGTTGCTTCTGCAGATACTTTATTGAGAAGGCTTAAGCAAGTTGATTTAAAGAAAATCAAAAAAGCATTCAACTCAATAGTAAAGAGAATAATAAAAAGTTTTACTGGAAAGCGTTATCAAATAGCAATTGACTACCACGACATTCCATACTACGGCAACAAAAATGACTTTAATGTGAGAGGCACTAAAAGGAAAGCAGGCACAAACTACTGCCATAAGTTTGCTACTCTGGAAATCATTGAAGGAAACAAAAGATTAACTTTAGCAGTTAAAAAGCTTTCAGTGAACGACGACAGTAAAGCAGAAATCATAAAAGAACTGATTCAAACAACCAAAAAATATATTCAAATCAGTCAAGTTTTCCTTGACAGAGAGTTCTTTAATGTTGACTGCATTAGAGTACTAAAAACCATGAAAGTAAAGTTTATTATTCCAGCAATCAAAAACAAAAAAGTACAAAGATATATGGGAGAACAATCCTGCAAGATTCCAATCACAATACCTTACACTATTGGCACAAAAAATGACTGTGAAACATTCAATTTATGTTTAGTAAGAGAGAAAAGAAACGAAGACAACAAGAACAGGCCATCTAATAAACCTTTGAAAGTGTTTGGTTTTGCAACAAACATTCAAACAGATAATGCAGAGTACATTGCTGAAGAATACAGGAAAAGATGGAGTATTGAAACAGGATATAAATCAAAGAAAAAATTCAGAACAAAAACAAGCACTCGCAATAATATTATCAGACTCATTTATTTCTACATGGAATGCTTATTGTATAATGCGTGGTGCAATACAAGAAACACTATTACTGTAACCATTGAATCATTCAAAAAAATCATTGAACAAACAGCAATCAAAAAAATAACAGACTCTTCAACCAAAGACACTTAACAAAAAACACTTTTTACCCAACACATTTCCCTCAGCTACCAGCACAAAAAAATACAAGAAAAAACAACCAAAAACAAAAACAATCTGCCAAACAACCCAAAAAAAAAGAAAACAAAAACACTAAACTAACTCCCATACCCAAAAAACCACTCTACTCAATCAACCACCTGCGAAACTACTGTTTTTAACATAAATTATTTATAATAGAACATTCGTACTATATATGATGTGATTTTGTATGGTTGGTACAAAAATTTATGCAAATGTTGGAGCTTCTAATAATTCAGATTTCATTGAAGCTGCTAGAGAAGCGTCAAGACAAAGTTTGGAAGGTCTTAAAGATCCAAAAGTTGTAATTGTTTTTTCAACTATTCATTATGAAAAAAATCTGAAGGAGATGTTAGTGGAAATAAAAAAAATTATTGGCGCCCCTATTGTAGGAGCCACAGGTGCAGCGATATTAACACCAAAAAGGATTTATTCTCGTGGGATTGGTATCTTGTGCATTTCTGGGGATCTTGATGTAGGGGTTGGTGTTGGAAAAAATTCAAGGACTGATTCAGTAAATGCCGGCAAACAAGCGGTAAAAATGGCTCTAGAAAATTTAGGGGATAGTTCTTATAAAAACAAATATGGTATTGCATTTCCTTCAGGCATGAAATTTCCAGATATCCCTGGAATGAAAAGCATGATGAAGATGGGCATAAGTAAAGCAATGTTTCCAATGTTATCGAACTTTATGGCTATGAAAGGCACAGGTCCAGCCCGTTATGAGGAGGTTCTTAGCGGGATGGTCGAGGCCAGTGAAGGAAAAATTCCAATATTTGGGGGGGGTGCATTTGATGATTTCAAGGGTATAAAAAATTTTCAATTCTTAAATGAGGAAGTACATCATGATTCTGTTGTGTTTTTGTTAATTTCCTCAAACGCCAAAACAAAAACAGCATATAAGCATGGTTTAAAACCAACGGGTAAAAAAATGAAGATAACAAAAGCTAGAGGAAACTTTGCTTTTCAAATAAATGGTAAACCCGCTTGGCAAGCGTTGAAGGAGATTTATAGTATTGCTCCTGAACTTGAGAATAAATGGAAAAGCAATCCTGTACTTATGACAATATATAACATTCCTGCCGAGAAGGATGCTGATGGAAATTACTGGCTGGTTACTCCCTTGTGTGTTATTGGGGATGCTATTTTATTTGCTAGAAATGTGGAGGAGAAAACTCTTTACTTATGCCAAGGGAAAGGAGAAGAAATATTAAAAGCAGCAAAAGATGTTGCGATAGAAGCTACAAAGGAATTAAATCCATTTTTTTCTCTGGTTTTTAGCCCGGTACCAAGAGTTATGGCTATGACAGAGAAAATAGATGTAGAAAGGCAGTATATAAAGGAAGTTTTAGTTGATACGCCTTTTTTGGGGCTCTATTGTTGTGCAAGTGAAACATTTTTGCCAGAAAAGGCTTTTCTTAAATGTCTAAATGAAACAATTTGTTTGTGCAGTTTTGGTCAATAATTGTTTAATTAGTTTTAGAGTGCTAAGTAACAAATAAATAGAATAATTATTGTTTCCTTAAGTGCTTTTTTCTCCTATCAATCAATATAGAATACAATATACTAACAAAAAAATACCTCTTAAATTTGTTTTCTAATTTTCATTTAAAAACTTAACTAATTCTCTTCTAAGCTTTTCCACCAACTCTTTATTTTCAAACATTATAACTTGTATTTTTCCTTTCTTTTCAAAGAATTTATCGTAATATCCTTTTCTTATTAGTTCTTTTGTTGTTTTAACTGTTTTTTCACTTCTTCCACTTCTATTTTTGTTTACAAATATTCTTTCCTGTATTCTTCCGCCATTTTTTTGTTTTTTGTGAGTATAACAGTCATTTTTGGTTGTGGAAGTCTCATTAGCTGGATGTGTTTTCCTAAATTGAGTTTTGCTAATTGTTTTGGAAGCCTGTTTTGGATTTCCCATAATTTTCTGAAGCCTTTAGAGTAAATTATTTCTGCAATATAGTCTCCAATTATCATTTTATCGCTGAGTTTTGTTGCGCATCCTTTTATTCCATATTTGATTTCTTTTACTCCGTATTCTTTTAATGTTATTCCAAACATTTTGTCTGCTTCGTTTTCTTCTTCTATTAGCATGTGCCAATCATTTATTTCACATGCTTCTTTAAAGCCAGTCAAATGTTTTTCATCTAATCCAACTAAAGAATAACAAAACCTCCATAATGAAAGCCCAGGCTTTTTTTCTGGATTTGGAGCTTTCATTATTTTGTCAATCAAAAACCAGCCTAAATCTAATATTCCATTAAATGATAGATTAACGGAATCACCTTCATTCATTTCTATAAAGTTTATTCCTTTTACATTGCCTTTGATTTTTTCTGCTATTAATTCTGTGTTCTTTTGGATTTTTTCTATCCATTCTTTGTTAATGCAGTATTCTGTTTTCTTTTTTGAAAGCATTTTTTCTTCTATCATTTGTTTTAATTGTTTATGGACAGCCTGATAAGAAACAGAAACACCATAATTTCTCTGAAGCTTAATGTAAATTTGTTTTGCAGTCAAAGGCCAGTTTTCGCTTAAAACTTCTATAATCTTGTTTCTAATGCTTTCTTCTTTAGTCATTTTATTTCCTTTTTTCTTTCAAACTCTCTTCGTAAATCTTTTTTGCTTCTTCTCTTAAAGAATCTGCTAATTGCTTATTTTTGAATATAACTATTCTGATTCCATAATTTTTTGATCCAAATTCAAGCATTTCTTTCATGTCAAAATCTTTTTCGCTTTTAACTTTCATGTAAAGTTGATGCATGTCTTTTTTGAGTTTTTCTGGAAGATGCACTTGCATTATGTAATCTCCTTCAGTGAAAGTGTCAACATTCATTGAACCTTTTTGGTTTAATACAACTTTTTTTCCTATTTTTGCAACATAGTTTGCAGTTACTTTATCCAAGAAAGTGTTTTGAGCGCAAACATTCCAGTGGATTGTTTTACTGAACATTTTCTTCATTTTTTCGTGTTCTTCTTGTGAAGCGCCCACTATTGGCCATGCATGATTCCACATACAAACACAGTCTTTATTTTCTGGATTCTGGTATTTTCCTGTTTCGTTTCCCATAAAATCATTAATCAAGAATTGCCCACACGCTACAAAGGAATCCAATATTATTATTCTTGACCCATCATCTTTTTCTCTTCCAATAGCTGATTCAAGGCTTTTAGCATAATTAGAAAGCTTTTTTATCCAAGAGTAGTTTATGAACAAATCATTTCCGTCTTTTGAAAGAACCTTATTTTCAATCATCTGTTTTATGTGCTTATGAACAGCCTGATAACTTACATTAACTCCGTGATTCCTTTTAAGTCTGATATAAACTTGCTTTACAGTTAAAGGAAATTCATTGCTTAAAATGTCTATTATAACATCAGTTATTTTTTGTTCTTGCGGTCTTGTTTTCAAATTCATGGTTTCATTCATTTTTTTGCCTTCACTTTAATTTTTTGTTCTCCTAAACAAATCTTTTTAGCTTCTTCCCTTAAAGAGTCTGCCATTTGCTGATTTTTGAAGATTATTGTTTTTATTTCGTAATGTTTGGTTGTGAACTCAAATAATTCTTTGATGTCAAAGTCTTTTTCTGTTTTAATTTTTTTGTATATTTTTTCCATTTCTTTTTCAAACTCTAAAGGAAAAAAAATCTGCATTACATAGTTTCCGCCAACCATTGTATCATTTTTCATTGAAAACTCTTTATTCATGGCAATATTTTTTCCGAGATTTTTTAGATAATTTGAGGTAAGGTTGTCAAGGTAAGTGTTGTTTTTGCAGATGTTCCAGTGAACTGTTTCACTAAAAGTTCTTTTCATTGTTTCATGTTCTTCTTGAGAGACTCCAATCAAAGGCCATGCGTGGTTCCACATACAAACAAAATCCTTGTTTTCTGGGTTAGGGTATTTTCCAGAAGCGTTCCCGTTGAATTCGTTGACTGCAAATCTGCCTACCCCCACAAGAGAACCAAACATAATCATTTTAGAGTCTTTTCCATTCACTTCTCCAAAAGATGATTCCAGTCTTTTAGCGTAATCTGACAGCTTTTTAATGTAAGAATAGCTTAACAGGATTTTTTGACTGTCTTTTACAATCATTTTATCCTTAAGCATTTCTTTCAAATGCTTGTGGACTGCTTGGTAGGAAATGATTGAAGCGTAATTTCTTTTCAGCCTGTGATGGATTTGTTTTGTTGTTAAAGGCCATTCATTGCTTAAGATTTCAATTATCTGCTCGCTTGTACTGGATTTTTTGGTCATAAGTGCAACTCTCCCACTTACTTTATGTAGAAAAAGAGAATTTAAATTTAACTGTATGGTGTGAAGAGTAGAATTTTTTTTAATACTTTTTTAGTTTTTTCAAAAAGTACTTTCCAAGTTATTGCTGTGCCTGTTATGTGCGTTAAAAGCCTTTTTTCGTTTAGTATTTGCCAGCCAAAAAGCACTCTGATTACAATGCTTATCTGCCTTAAACTGATTATTTCTGCCAGCGAGTCAAGCTATAGTGCCCGCAAAAGCAAAACAAAAAAAGTAAAAATCAGGATTGCATAAACTATAATTGGTTTTTTGTTTTTCTTTCATTCGGTTTTTACTTTCCATGATTTTATGATATTACCGGAAACTTCATTTGCCGGTTGAAATTATCTTAAATGGCTTTCCGCCGATTTTTTTGAGTTTCTTTTTCTTCACGAACCCGGTGATTTTGTTTCTTATTGTTGTTTCCGGGAAATCAATTTTTTGTGTTATTTCTTTCACACTCACAGGTTTTTTTGCAAGGTATAAAATGCTTTTTTTTATGCATAAGTCAATGAGTTGGTTTTTGATTGGTGCATGGATGTTTTCTCTTTCTTCAAGCAATTCAAGTGTTGTAAGCACATCCAAACAATAGAGTCTTTTGCTGTTGTCATGCTGTCTGTCAAGTTCGCTGAGGAAAAAACTCCAGTTTGGTTCCTGTTTTTGTATTATTGTCGTGATATCCTGTAGATCCCCTTCTCTGTCGGTGATGGCTTTAAAGAGGATTATGTCTTCTGGTTTCACGAAGTTCACTGAAAGGCTGCCGTATTTTCTTTCAACTGATTTGTCAATCATTGTGTCGCTTAAAGTAAGTGCATTACAGACTATTCTGGTGAAAATGTCCACGCGCGGTTTTCCTTTCATAACTAGTATTTGGCTTGGAAGCATTTTCTTGTATGCGAATTCTACTTCAGCCAATGGCTTGAACCCCATTTCTGCGAGTGTTTTGTTAAAGGCTTCAAAGTCGGCATTGTCTTTTACTATTAGGTCAATGTCTTTTGTGGCTTGCTTGATTCCCTGCAAGGCCATATTGCATCCTCCGATAAGAAAAACTTTCAGCGGTTTTTCCAGGTTTTTTCCTATTTCCTCAAAAAGTGCCTCCAGGTCTTGCAGACCGTATTTTTGTTTTTTTGTGTATCTAACCTCATACTCTTCTGCTATGGATTTGAATTCGTTCCAGGGAAGAAAATGTTCATTGTCTTTTGGTTCTTTTTTATCAAGGTAAGCAATGCAGTTCAGGAAAAGCCCTAATATTTTGAATTCTTTTGAGAGGCCTATGAGTTTTTTAAATTCCATTTTGTTCTTGTTTTTTTCATAAAAGATCAGGCACATTGAAGTGTCTTTTTTGTTTTCGCTTGCAAGAAGAGCATGTATTAGTATTTCTTCTTTTGAAACCTCGTGTTCAGGTTCTATAAGCAGGTCACTGGTTATTACATATTCAACTCCGTGTTCTGCGAACCTTGAAAACCCTGTGAGTGCCCCTTTTGCATGAGAGTTTAACGGCACTCTTTTCAGTTTATGTGCGTTTGAGAATAAAACAATTGCATATGGTTCAGTTTCTTTAAGTTCTTGTGTTTTCTTTGCCTCTTGTGCGAATTTTTTTATTGTTTCATTTAATGTATATTTTTTGCCTTCCATGAAAACAGCTCCAATGCCTTTGAGTTCCTTTAACAACCTTGATAACTGCACGCCTGATATGTTCAGTGATTTTTGTAGTTCAGTCTTTGTTTTTGGTTCTGTGAGTTCCAAGACGATTTTTTCTTTTGTGTCCTTGAGTATTTTTTTTGGATCATATTTTGCTGATAAACGCAAAAACTCATGGACAATTTGCGTTTGGGCCAGCGTGATTTTTCCGTTTTCCCTTTTTGCCATTGATTTTTTTTCCAGTTCCTTTACTCCTTCAGAAACGCTTGAAAGAGCAAAACCTGTTGTTTGTGCCAGTTGGCTTACTGTGGCTGAACCTTTGTTTTTCAGGGTTTTTGTTATTTCCAAACAAACCAATTTCATAATTATCATTTAAACGAAACAATATATAAACACTTCGATAAAATGATGATTAATAATTGTTTTCCTGCCTTTTGTCCATTTAGAACCTTTCTTGTTCTTCTTTGAGTTCTCCTTTTAATGCCGGTGTTGCCTTAATCGGTTTTGTCATAATAAATCACTGTGGCTAAAGTGTCTTACTTAATCTTTATTTTCCCGTAAATCCAGTCCCTTATTTTTTTTGTTTTAGTTGGCTCTAAAAAATAAAAATAGCCTCTGCATAAACAGCTAACACAGCCTTTTCCCTGACAGGAACTGCAAGGCTTTGATTTAATTTTAAACCAGTTAATTAACTTCATTTTTTTGTCTTCTTTTTTTTACAATTCATTTTTTTTGAATTCTTTTTTTTTGCTTTTTTTAATTTGAATTTAGCGCATTCACTGCATATTTGTATTTCTTTTAATTTAGTTTTTGTTTTCTTCAAAAATAAACTTTTTTTTGGCTTAGAATAAACTTTTGTTACCTGTCTGGCTTTCTCTACAGCTTCTCTGGTTTTACACAACGCACAAAAA
>JAHJUD010000064.1 GCA_018829335.1 Microcaldota archaeon
AGTGCTTCTTTTAGATAAAGCAGTTTTTCCAAGGGATAAAACTTGCGGTGATGCAATAAGCGGAAAATCTTTAGGTATATTAAGAGAACTTGAATGGGAAAAAGAAATTGAATTATTAGACCATGGAAAAATTTTTGGAGTAACATTTTCTTCTCCTAACGGCACTTTAGTTGACATTCCTTTTCCGAAAAACGCAGAAAAAGGCAAATACAAAAATGAAGGCGGAAAAGGCTATGCTTTGAAACGAGAAATTTACGATAACTTCTTGTTTCAGAAAGCAAAAAAACTGGCTTTAAAAACAATTGAAGGATTTACTGTAACAGATGTGTTGATGGAAGAAGGAAAAGTAATTGGAATAAAAGGAGTTGATTCAAAAACAAAAAAAGAATCAGAATTTAAAGCAAAAATTGTTGTCGGCGCAGACGGTTCAACTTCAACTATTGCAACAAAATTAGGGTTAAATAAATTAGATTTCAATCATCATATTACTGCTTTAAGAACTTACTATAAAAACATTTCAGGCTTGAAAGGAACAATTGAAATTCATTTTATTAATTCAATGCTTCCAGGATATTTCTGGATTTTTCCTATTGGAAACAATCAGGCAAATGTAGGCGTAGGAATAATAACCAAAGCCCTGAAAAAAAATAAACTTGATTTGCAGAAAGCAATGTTTGATGCAATCCAAAATGACCCTTTATTTAAAGAACGCTTTAAGAATGCAGAAATGGTTTCTCCTGTTAAAGGATGGACTCTTCCTTTAGGAAGCAAGAAAAGAAAAATCCACGGAAACGGTTTTGTTTTATTAGGTGATTCTGCTTCTTTGATTGACCCTTTCAGCGGAGAAGGCGTAGGAAATGCAATGACTTCAGCAAAATTTGCTTCACAAACAATTTTGAAAGCATTAAAAGAAAACAATTTTTCCGAGTCTTTCCTGAAAGAATATGAAGAAAATTTATGGAAAGAAATAGGCCAAGAAATAAGGACAAGCTATCTGCTTCAGAGAATCGGAAGAATAAGATTTTTATTGAATTTTATTGTAGGAAAAGCAGCCAAAAAAAAGGAAGTGCAGGAAGTAATTTCAGGTATGCTTGCAAACGAGGAAGCAAAAAAAGAATTTGTTTCACCTTTCTTTTACCTGAAGCTTTTATTCACTTAATTATGCTGTGTTCAGGCTTTTTTATCGTTTCCAAAAAATCAACTCTATAATGGCATCCGCGACTTTCTTCTCTTTTTAGGGCAGAGTCAATTATTTTTTCTGCAAGGAAAGTGCAATTATTTGACTGCATTTTTTTGATTTCTTTCAGGGCTTTTTCTAATCTGTCTTTTTTTCTCCTAATTCCAGTGTATTTCCACATTAATTCCTGCAGAAAAGAAAGATTAAAATCAGTTCCTGACTTAATTGGATTAATTTTTGGTTCTTTTTTCAGCACTTCATTCTTTTTTTCTTTTAGAGCGTTTACTCCGGCGATTGAACCAAAAACTATTGCTTCTAAAAGAGAATTGCTTGCCAAACGATTTGCTCCATGCACCCCGGAACAAGAGGCTTCTCCTGCAGCAAAAACATTCTTTAAATTAGTTCTTGCATTCAAGTCAATTTTTATTCCTCCGATTGAATAATGTGCTGCAGGCTCTACTTCAATTAATTCTTCTTCAATTTTTAACCCAAGTTCTTTTGTTTTAGAATAAATGCTTGGAAATTTTTCCTTCAGATTCTCTATTTTCCTGCAGTCCAAAAAAACTTTTCTTCCTTTTTTGATTTGATTAATCATTTCAATTGAAACAACATCTCTTGTTGCAAGGCTTTTTCCCGGAATTGATTTCATGAATTTTTCGTTTAAGTCATTAACCAGAAAAGCGCCTTCTCCTCTTAATCTTTCGCTTAACAAAAAATTGTTGTCTTTTATTGTTGTGGGATGAAACTGTTCAAACTCCAGGTCCATTAATTCAATTCCTGCATTTAATGCAATTGAGTTTGCTTCTCCAAAACTTTCTTTGTTAGTGCTTTTAGAGTAAAGAGAAGAATAGCCTCCTGAAGCAAAAATAAGTGAATTAAAATGAATTATTTTGTTTTCAAATACAACAGCTTTTCCGGTTCCTTTTACTGCAATTAATTCTTTTAATTTGTGTTCAGGAAAAAAATGAATGTTTTTTTCTTTTGCAAGTTTCAGATAAAAACCTGTAACTTCTTTTCCTGTGTTGTCGCCGTTTGAATGAAGAATCCTGTTTTTTGAATGCCCTGCTTCTAAACCCAATTTAATTCCATTTTCCCCTGAATCAAATTCAAAACCCAAGTCAATTAGTTCCTTTATTTTTTCTTTTCCTTTTTCAACCAGAATTTTTACTGCATTTTCATTGCATAATCCTGCACCTACCTTAATTGTATCCTGAAAATGCATTTCAATTGAATCAGTTTTTCCTATTGCGCAGGCAATTCCTCCTTGTGCCTTAAAACTGCTTGAATTTTTTTCATGTATTTTTTCAGAGAAAAAAACTGCAGTATTCTTGTTTTTTGGCGTTTCAATTGCAGCGCTTAATCCCGCCAATCCTCTTCCAATTATTATTGCATCAAAAAACTCTTTTTCCATAAAAATCAGAGTTCAATTTCTTCCAAATCTTTTGCTGCAGTCACATTGCCAAAAAATTCTCTTGCTTCAATATCAAATTTTTCTGTTTCTTTATGCCTTGGGCTGAAATGAAACAACACTAATTTTTTTACTTTAGCTTTTGATGCAATTTTTGCGGCTTGTTTTGCAGTTGAATGCTTGGTTTCTTTTGCCCTTTCCGTTAATTTCTCCAAAAAAGTGCTTTCATGAAATAATACATCTGATTCCTTTACTTTTTCAACATAAGAATTATTTGCTAAAGTATCAAAAACAAAAGAAATTTTTTTTCCGGTCTTTTTTTTGCTTTCATCTAATACATCTTTTGGATTAAAAACTTTTTTTTCAACTTTAACTTTTTTTCCTTTTTGCAGTTGTCCCCATAAAGGCCCTTCAGGAATACCTAACTTTAATGCAGTTTCCCTGCTGAATTTTCCCAGAGAATCTTTTTCCCTGAAAACAAAACCATAGCATGGAACATCATGATTTAATTTAAAGCATTCAACAAAAAAGTTTTCTTCTTCCAAGATTTTTCCCTGTTTTAATTCAATTGATTTGATTTCAAAAGTCACTTTAAGCAAACTCAATTCCAGTGCCTTATTTACTTTTTCTTTTATTCCTTTTGGCCCGAAAACCAGCAAAGGATAATCTCTTTGATGCATTGACATTGTAGCTAATAAACCAGGCAATCCAAGAATATGGTCTCCATGAAAGTGTGACAAAAAAATTGCATGAATTTTCATATAAGATGCTTTTGCTTTCATTAACTGCCTTTGAGTTCCTTCAGGGCAGTCAAACAAGTAATTTAATCCATCAAAATTCAATAAAATTGAACTCAAATTCCTTTCTTTTGAAGGAGTTGAAGCGCTTGTTCCTAAAACAGTTAATTTCATTTTCAATCACTTTACACTAATCAATTCAATTATCTTTTAATACTTGACTTAATATTAATTTTTATCAAAGAGAGTTTTTAAAAGGGATTTTTTTATGCCAAAAAAGAAAATTCAGCCAGAACAGGAATTAAAATTTAATTCCACTGCAGACATCAATGTGCCAAAAAAATTAGTTGAACAGGTTATAGGCCAGGAAAAATCAGTTGAATTAATCAAAAAAGCTGCAGCACAAAAAAGAAATGTGCTTTTAGTAGGACTCCCGGGCACGGGAAAAAGTATGCTTGCACAGGCAATGGCTGAAATCCTTCCTGTTTCTGTTTTAAGCGATGTATTAATTTACCCTAACCGAAAAGACCCGAATAATCCTAAAGTAAGGATTGTCCGGTCAGGAGAAGGAAAAAAAATAGTTGAACAGGCAACATTAAACCAAATGCAGAAAGATTCAGGCTCAAG
>JAHJUD010000065.1 GCA_018829335.1 Microcaldota archaeon
CTGCGGAAAGTTTGTTTACGGAAATTATTCAAAAAAGTGCAGCAAACCTTTTTCTTTTTGGACAACCTGCACTTTTTCTTTTTTGGAAAAAGAAAAAGGGCGGAAGCTGTGGACCCGGGTTCGACTCCCGGTGGGCCCGTAGCCGATTCCACTCGGCTGTGACGGTGCAAGCCATTCGCTGCGCTCAGTCCTGCCTTTTTTGTTTTCCGTCATATAACGAACAGATAAATTTAAATCAAATTGCAGGCTTAATATTTCAGGTAAAAAGATGGTAAAGAGAGTGTTTGATGTTGTTATTGAAAAAGACGAAGACGGATGGTTTATTGCAGATGTTCCTGCATTACAAGGATGCCATACTCAAGGCAAAACAAAAAAAGAAGTATTAAAAAATATTAAAGAAGCAATTGAACTTTGCCTGGAAGTAGAAGAAGAAAGAAAAAATAAGCGAGAAACTAATTTTGTCGGGGTAGAAAAGGTTTCAGTTCATGCCTAATTCTGTTAAAACACGCAAAATATTAAACGCATTGCATAAACTTGGATTTAAAGAAATAAGATAAAAAGGCTCTCACCTATTTTTAGAACACGAAGACAGAAGAACAACTTTGCTTCCATTACATAAAGAAATCAAAATTAAATTATTAACAAAAATTGTAAAACAAGACCTTAAAATGGACAAAAAAGAATTCCTTGAATCATTAGACAAATAAAAAAAAAGAAAAACAGCTTTATTTTTTGTTTAAGTTTTTTTCAATAAAGCTGCCGATTACTATTGCTATTGCTCCTAATACAGCAAATACTACAATGTAAAGAACCAGACTTGCAATAAAGCCTCCTAACTCAAAAGAGTATGGCATGTCTGCAAATAATTCAGCTTGCTTGGAATATACCATTTCATTGCCTATTGTATAAATTACTGCAAGAACTGCCCCAATTATTGCCCCAAATATTGCTGTATCAATTAATTTTCCATCGGTTTTAGCTAATGAATACCCTGACCAGATTACAAGCAAAACTATAATTGCTGAAAGCACGTTTGAAATATTATAGCTTAAGTCAAAATCAATTGCCGGATTGTTAAAAGAAAATAAGTTAAAAGCAACTGCAATGACTGCAACAACAATAGCTGCAATTACAGGAATTTTAGCTGAACTGAAAAGTTTTGATAAATCCAATTAATCACCTCTGCAAAATAAAGGAAACCAAATATAAAAGCTTTACTTCAGGCTGTTTTGTGCTGTTGCTTTGAAAAAAGGCAAAAACCAACTAGACATTTGACGAAAAAAGAACTGTTTTTAAATGACAATTGACGAAAGGCTTTTTTAAGTGTTTTTTTCTTATTTAATGCATGGATAAGCTTTCATCTATTATGGCAGGAGAAATCTGTTTAAGCAAAGAGCCAGGAGGCTCAATGAAAAAATGGAGGGAAATTTTCGGGGTTTCCCAGACAGAACTAGCAGACCATCTGAAAGTAAGCTCTTCAACTATTTCTGATTACGAAGGAGGCAGAAGGGAAAGCCCTGGAATAGGAATAGTTAAAAGGCTGGTTAATGCTTTGGTTTTAATTGATGAAAAAAGAGGCGGAAAAGTAAAAAAGCAGTTAGAAAAAGACTTTAAGCCGTCAAAAGAAGTTTTTGGAGTGCATGAATTTTTTTCTTCAATTAAAGGACCAGACTTTATGAAAAAAATTGAAGGAAAAGTTGTGGCAAACCCGAGCAGGCTAAAAGAAACACAAATTTACGGTTATACTTTAATTGATTCATTAAAAGTAATTTTAGATATTCCTGTTCATGAATACATGCAATTGTATGGCAAGACACCTGAAAGAGCTTTAATTTTCCAGTCAGTGGAAAACGGAAGAAGCCCGATGATTGCAGTAAAGATTGGAAGGTTTTCAACTGACATGAAGCCTTCAATTATTGTATTGCATGGAGTAAAAAATGTTGACCCAATTGCAATCAAAATAGCTGAAAGCGAAAAAATTCCTTTAGTTATTTCCTCTAAACCAGTTAATGAAATAACTGAAGCAATGAAAGAATTTGAAGTTTAAATCCTTACACAGTAAGTGTGCCTTTTTTTTTCTTTTCCTGTTTTTGTTACTCCAACCAAAGAAAAAGAACGGGTTACTCTAGAAAAATATTTTTTTGCGATTTTTTCAGAAGAAATTTTTGCTGCACGGTTAGAGCTTAAAACCAAATCAAAGCCATTCTTTAATTTTTTTAATTTGACTATTCTTGAAAGAGGGTCATTTGACTGCATTTCAGAAATCAGTTTCCTGAATTCATTCAAAATCTTTTCTTTTTTTGTCTCTTCTTCAAACCTTAACTGAACTATTGCTTCAAAATAATCAGAGGAAATCTTCATGCAGGAATCACAAATAGAAGAAACAAGAATAATCTTTATTATTCCGTGAACAATTAAAGGGGCGTCTTCAAATATTCCTTTTGCTGTAATTAATGCATTAAATTTTTTTTCTCTTGCTTCCTCTAATTCAATTTCAATTTCCTGAATCTGAAAATCCTTTGATTTGATTTTTGTTTTAAGGAAGTCAATTAATTCAAGTGAATTTTGTTCAGCCCAAATCCTTTGCAGTTTGATTTTATTGCATCTCTTACAATAAGGCAGTTCAATTCTTTCAGAGAAATCAATTAATTTGTTGTCCTGCAGAAAGCAGTCTTTGCAGAATCCTTTAATAAAAGGGCCTTTCTTTGAACCGCATTTAGGGCAAAATTTAAAGCTCATTTAATTCACTTCCAGTTGAAAAATAAAGCAATGGATTAAGCACCATTGAATATGTTGCAAGCACTGCAGTAATAATCCTTAATGCAACAAAAATAGTTACAGCAAAAACCCCTGCAGCATCAGCTTCAGAAAAAAAAACAATCAGCGCAGAAATAATGCTTAAAAAAGAAAAAACAAGTGTGCCAAATAAAGCCTTTTTTAAATTGTTTTTTGCCCTGACAACAGCTGAAACAACAGACTTCAGACCTTTTCTTTCAATTGAAGCAACAGGATAAATGAAATAAAACAAAACTGAAACCAGAATTGAAATGCATAAAACAATAAAGCCAAGAATCAATGCAGGAAAAAAATTTTTCTGGAGAATAAAAAAAGAAAATAATAAAATAAAAGGCAGCAAAACCACTATGCCGGCAAAAAGGGAAACAGCAACCGGAATAAAGATTTTCCAGAAGTTTTCAGTTACAGTTTTAATTGAACCAAAAACAGAAAAATTTTCTTTTTTCAGGTATTTTCCTACCATTAAAGGATAAGCTGAATTAATTATTGTGTCAATTACAAAAACCACTACAAAAAAAACCAGCAGCAGGTAAAAGGTTGGAAGAAGCTCATTCAAGTACAAAGAATCGAAAGAAGAAGCTGAAACCTTATCCAAAAGAACTCTTGTAAACCCTGCATAAAAAAGAAGAAATACCCCCCATAAAACCGAAAGGAAAATTTTAGGGAAAAAAAGTTTTGGCTCTTTCTTCAAGACAAAAAAAGAATTTTTTAAGACTTCAATTAAAGACTGCATTTTAATCCAACTTTATTTCTTCGCCTAATTTTGGGGCAACAGAATTAAAGCCCTCATTTTTGAGTCTTTTCTGAAAAACCTTGATTACTTTTTCATCTCCGTGAACGCATACAATCAGTTCAGGTTCAACTATTTTAGCCAACTCAATTAATTCGTCTTGAGAGGCATGAGCAGAAAAATCAAACTGCTGAACCTGGTTTTCAACTTTAATTCTTTCGTCATCCAAGTCAACAATGCCTTCCTCCATTAATTTTCTTCCGTTTGTGCCCTCAACCTGAAAACCTGTAAGAAAAATCTTTGATTTCTTGTCTTTATATAATTTTTTCAGATACCACATTATTGGGCCTCCTTCAAGCATTCCAGCTGAAGTCACAATAATTGAAGGCTCTTTTAATGCAATATTTCTTTTTCCTTTTTTAATCCAGTTAGCTGAATGCAATGCTTTTCCCAAAGACTTCGGGTTCTTTAATAATTCAGGAAACTCCAAGGTTTTTCTTGCAGCTTTTTGCCCCATTCCATCAAAAAAAATTGGCGCAGAAACTTTGTGTTCAACTAAAATGTCAATTAATTCCTGGCTTCTTCCCACAGCAAAAGCAGGAACCATTGCAAAGCCTCCTTTGCTTAAAGTTTCTTTTACTCCGTCAACAAATTCTTTTTCCAGTTCTTTTCTTGGAGAATGGTTTCTGTCGCCGTAAGTTGACTCAATGATTAAAATGTCTGCTTTGCCTATTTTTTTGTCTGCTCCCTTGAACATTCTTGTTTCCCCTAACTTGAAGTCGCCTGAATAAACTACATCTTTTTTTTGTGATTCAACTTTAACCATTGCAGAACCCAAAATATGGCCTGCATCAAATAATTCAATCGAAGTGCTTTCAGAAATGCTTATTTTTTTCCTGTAAGGCAGAGAAAAAGTAAATCTTTCAGCGCTTGCAAGGTCAGCAAGAGAAAAAGGGGCAGTAACGCCTTCAGCTTTGGCTATTTTAAGAGAATCAGCCCATAAAATCTGGCTTAACTCTAAAGTTGGCAGAGTCATATAAACAAAAGAATCAGACTTAGAAAATAATTCAGGCAATGCCCCTGAATGATCCAAGTGCGCATGAGAAATTACTATTGCATCAAGGTTTGTTTTCACAGGCAAAGGATAACCGATTTCATCAGAGCCTAACTTTATTCCTCTGTCCAACAAAATTTTTTCTCCTGCATCCAATAAAAAAGAACTTCTTCCAACTTCTCTTGCAGCACCCAAGGCTGTCAGTTTAACCAAAAAATCACCTTTTTCCTTTTTTAAATAAAAATGTCGGGTTCAATTTAAAATATAAGTGCTTTTTCAATTTAAATTAATTTTTCAAATTCTTCTCTTGAAATTCCGAGTTCTTTTTTGATTATTTTTAAAAGAAGCCCTCTGTCAATTTTTTTCCTTGAATGAACAGGAATAACAACAACTCTTTTATCTCTGCTTACAAAAGTTGCATGGCTTCCTTTTTGCCTTGAAAACTCAAAACCCAATTTCTTTACTATTTTGATTAAGTCCCCAGAAGAAAGAGGCTTAAGTTTAGGCATTAACTACAACTTCTTTTATCCTAAAAAACCTTTTTTCAGGTTTTTTGTTTAAGTCATTGACTGTCTCAAGATATACTTCTATTGCTTCCTTAATATTCTTCATTAATTCTTTGACTGTTTTTCCCTGAGAATAACAGCCGGGAAGTTCAGGAACTTCGCCAATAAAGTATCCATCTAACCCTTTTTCAACAACTATTTTAAATTTTTTTTCCATTTAATTCACAATAATAAAACTGCATAGAAGAAAATAAAAACCATTAACAAGGCTGTTTTTACAGTAAATTTAAATTAACTAAAATACATTAATGAAATGGTTGAAATGGATTTTCTGGAATCAAAAAAATTAATTGAAAAATACGGAGTAAAATTCGTTAAAGGAAAACTCGTAAAAAACAAAAAAGAATTAATTGAAACAACAAAAAAATTAAAGTATCCAATAACTTTGAAAATTGTTTCAAAAGACATTTCACATAAAAGCGATGTAGGAGGAGTAGCATTAGAAATACAGAACGAAAAACAAGCCCTGCAAAAATACAATGAAATTTTAAAAAGGGTTAAGAAAAAAGCGCCTAAAGCAAAAATTCAGGGAATTTTTGTGCAGGAATTCATTCAAGGAAAACAGGTAATAGTAGGAGGAAAAATGGACCAGCAGTTTGGCCCAACAATCTTGTTCGGGTTAGGAGGAATTTTTGTTGAACTAATGAAAGACGTTTCTTTAAGAATTTGCCCTATTACAAGAGAAGACGCTAAAGAAATGATTTCAGAAATCAAAGGTTATGCAATCCTGAAAGGAATCAGAGGAGAAAAAGGAATAAACATGAAAGAAATGGAGTCAGTTTTAATGAAAGTGAATTCTTTGATGATGAAAGAAAAAATAAAAGAATTAGACATTAATCCGCTTATAGCAAATGAAAAAGAAATAATTGCGGTTGACGCAAGAGTGATTGAATGAAAAAAATTACTATTAATTCTCCGGCAAAAGTTAATTTAACTTTAGATATCATCAAAAAAAGAGAAGACGGTTACCATGAATTAGAAATGGTAATGCAGGAACTTGAATTAAAAGATGAAATTGTTTTAGAAGAAATAGAAAAAAATGAAATAAGAATCAGGTGTATTCTGCCTGAAGTGCCAATAAACGAAAAAAATTTGTGCTGGAAGGCAGCAGAAATCATAAAAGAAAAAAAAGACATAAAAAAAGGAATTTTAATCAGAATCAAAAAAAAGATTCCTGTTGCAGGAGGATTAGGAGGAGGCAGTTCAAATGCTGCAGCAACAATTAAAGGATTAAATGAATTATGGGAACTTAATTTAGAAGAAAAAGAAATGCAGGAGATTGCAGAACAAATTGGGATGGATGTAGCCTTCTTTTTGTATGGGGGAACAGCTTTTGCTGAAGGAAGAGGAGAAAAAATTAAAAAAATAAAGAGTTTTCCTAAAACAAAAATGATTGTATGCAATCCGGGAATTCCTGTAAGCACTAAAACAGCATATTCAAACATTGATTATGAAAAATCAGGGAAAGTTTTAGCTTCAAGAAAACTAAAACAAGCAATAGAACAAGGAAAAGAAACAAAAGAATTGATTCAGTTAATTCATAATGATTTTGAGTTTTCGGTTTTCAGAGATTTTCCTAAAATAGAAAAATTGAAGGAAGAAATGCAGGAAAATTCTTTAAATGTTTTAATGTCAGGTTCTGGAAGCACTGTATTCTGTTTTCCAAAAGAAAATGAAGCAAAAAAATTAATGGAAAAACTCAAAGAAAAATATAAAACTGTTGTAAAAACTTTTACTATTTAAACGCTGTTGTTCAATACAATAAACACATGTATTTTGTATTATAATCTAAATTATATAATTACATTTAAATATACAATTGTTCATTGTATAATACATGCTTGAGCATTATGTTACTATTAAGACAATCGAAAAAATAACTTCTTTTCCTAATAAAAGTTTTTCTATTAGAGGCCTTGCATCTGCTATTGGCATAAGCCCTGGAGCTTCAAGGACTGCTTTGGATTACATGCACAAAAAAGGAATTGTTTCACTTAATGTTGTTGGAAGAACTTATCAGTATAAAGCTAAAACTGAAAATCCTTTATGCAGACAATGGAAGATTCTTTTTAACATTGATTCAATAAATGATTCAGGCATTGTTGAAGAGTTAACTGAAAAGGTTCATGGAATTCATTCAATTCTTTTATATGGTAGTTTTGGAAAAGGCACTAATGATGAAAAAAGCGACATTGATTTGCTGATCATATGCCAGAAACCAGAAAAAATTGTTTTTAATTCTTCAAATAAAATAAAAAGAGAACTTAATATTTCTTTAATTACCTTTAAAGAATGGAAAAATAAGGCAATAAAAGAAAAAGCATTCTATGAAAGCGTAATTTATGATTCAATTGTTTTATTTGGTGAAAGACCAGTGGTGTTATGAAAATAGAAGACTGCCTACAGCAAGGGCTTTTGGTTAAAATAAAATCTGATGCAAAAAAAGCAAAAATGTCTGTTGAAATGGCTGAACACAAGCTTCAAATCGCAGAAAAAGAATTTGACTACAAAATATTTGAAAACGCTATAATAAGTGCATATACTTCAATGTTTCATTCTGCCAGAGCACTATTATTTAAAGACGGATTCAAGGAAAGAAGTCATTTTGCTGTTTTTGTTTACATAAAAGAAAAATATTCAGAAAAAATTGAAAAAAAATACTTGACTGAATTGAATTCTCTAAGATTACACAGACATGATTTAATGTATGGTTTGGAAAAGCCTTCTGAAATACAGGAAACAGAAGCAGATTCAACTATTAAAGTGGCAGAAGAATTTCTTAAAGCAGTCAAAATAATTATACAAGAAAACAAGCCGGAATCAAGCAAAAAAAAATAGTATTAAAAGTTAATTAAAATTGTTTTCTTCAGGATGCTTTCTCAAGCTCTCTAAATAGCCTTTAATTGCATCTTTAATATTTATCAAAGTCTGTGCTTTGGTTTTTCCTTGGGAAATGCAACCAGGCAAACTTGGAACTTCAGCAACAAACCAGCCAGTTTCAATATCTTTTGTTAAAACAACCTTATACTCCATAAATTTACCTGATAAATAAATCATTTTTAGAGGAATATAAAAAACTATGTTTATGTCAATTGTTGATTATTTCTTGTAATGCCCTTCAACATATTCTTCAATTAGTTTAATGAATTCTGCAGTTAACTCTTTTGCGTTTCCTTTTAATACTTTGATTTGTTTTCCGTCAATAAAAACTGGCGCTGAAGGAGTTTCTCCTGCTCCTGGAAGGCTTAAGCCAATGTTAGCGTTTTTGCTTTCGCCTGGGCCGTTCACAATGCAGCCCATTACTGCGACTTCCATTTCTTCAAATCCTTTTAATCCTTTTTTCTTCCATTCAGGAGTTTTTTTCTGCAAAAATTCTTCTACTTTTAATGCAATTTCCTGAAAGACAGTTGAAGTAGTTCTGCCGCAGCCAGGACAAGAAGTAATTTGAGGAATAAAATGTCTTAATCTTAAACTCTGCAAAATTTGTTTTGAAACTTTTACTTCTTCACTTCTTTTTACTCCAGGAGTTGGAGTCAAAGAAGTCCTAATTGTGTCTCCGATTCCTTTATGCAATAAAACACTTAATCCTGCTGTGGTGTGAACTGCTCCTTTCATTCCCTGTCCTGCTTCTGTTAC
>JAHJUD010000066.1 GCA_018829335.1 Microcaldota archaeon
CGTCTCCTACAGTTTCATAATGATCCCAGTTAGCAAAAGTTCCAGGAGTATAATCTTTTGCTGTTTTGTTTGCAAACTCATATTTTGGATGGCCTCCAAAAGCCTTGTTAATATTATTCCATTGGTCAGAGTCAGCCATAACGCTCTGGATTTCTCCGGTCTTATTATTTTTGATTCCTTTATGCCATAAACCGCTTCTTTTTGCTTGTGCAATCATGTTAGGCAGGTCAGCATCAATGTCATCATCAAATTTTCCAAACAATCTTGCCATTTTTGCACCATATTCTCTTCTTGCAACAATTCCATTAGCACTTTCTCTTCCAAACAATTCAAGTTTTTGCGTTAACTCTAATTTTGCAGTCTGAGCATAACTGTCAGCTGTCTGAGTATATCTTTTAAGGTCTTTTGCAAATTTCACAAAAGCCTTCTTTTTTTCAATTGAAATTTTTCCATTAATAAACAAAGGGCTTGTTCTTGGATCCATATATTTTCTTATTACAACAGCTGCATCCATGCTGCTTAACATTCCTTTCTGGTAATAAGATGCTTCAACAAATTCCTCAAAAAAATCAGCAAAACCATCATATTTTGTTTTCTGCGCCATAATGCTTGAGCCAAGATTTTTTCCAAAAAAATTATCCGGCCCCCAGATTTTTTCCCTCATGTTTTTGTAAAAAGCACTGTTTTCAATGTCAAGAAATTTTGCCCCAAGAATGCCTCTTCTCTGGCCTGTGGCAAAAAGTTTTCTTGCACCAAACCATAAAGTCGGGGCAGCAGTCTGCATAACCATGTTGGCAGAAAACCACTGATTGAAATGCTTGTCAAAAAAAGAATAAGTTGAAATAGTGCAGGAAGAATTCCTGCAGGTAGTTCCCATTGAAGCAGTGAATTCATCAGACAAAACACTGTTAGGCATATATTCTCCTGGAATCTTTCTTACAATTGTTCCTCCTGTTTCGTTTTCGTCTCCTGTATCAAAATAATCCTTTAATTCCTGTTTTGTGTCAGCAGGCAAATCTTCCCCTAATTTGTTGTCTCCAAACCAGCCCTGCCAGGTTGCCTTCAAATCTTTTGCAACAGAAACAAAATCTTCTTTAAATCCTTCACCGTCAGTCCTTAAAGTCAAATTATTTCCCATTAAAGGGCAGTTGGCTTGCTGGTCTTTGCATTGACCAACCCTTAAAGTGTCATTTAACAACAAACCAAAAGAATAAGCTCCATCATATCTGTTATCCAAAAGATAAGAGATTTCCCTAGGAGAAATCTCCTGATTTGGCAGTTCAACTTTTTGCGCAATATTTGAATCAGGAGAAATCAGCAAAGCAGTATTGTTTTCTAAAGTCTGCCTGTCCTTTAATGGAGGAGTCCCTGAACTTATTTCTTTTGCAGTAAAACCAGTATCCAGAATGTTTTCCTTGAATGCCTGAACTTCTTCAGGGCTTAAAGAATTAGTAGAACAAGAAAAATTATTAATTAAAGGCTCGTCAACTATGCCTTCAGTTTCTTCCTGGAATTTTATTGACCCAGAATAATCCAATGCAACAGCAAAAGGCATATTCAAGAATAAAGAAATCACAAAAGAAACCAGCAAAATTTTTTTATTCATTCATACACCTGCAAAATACACCAAATAAATTATTCCAGGAATAACCCAAGGAAACAAAAACAAAACAACAAACAAGCCAACTGTTGCTGCAATAAAACATGAAAGGAAAAAATTAATGAACTTATTCCACTTAAATTTTTCAGAAAAAAACTCTAAAGCAAAAACTCCGATAAAAGCCAAAGGCAAAACAAAAAGCGATAAAATAAAAGCAACCACAAGCATTTTGATTAAAAGAGAAAAAACCAAATAAAAAAATTCACCTAAAGTCATCTTTAAAGGTTCAGGAATTATTCCATTGTCTACAACCAAAAAAGCCTCAATTACAGGCCAAACAAAAAAAACCAATAAAAGCAGAATAAAAACAAAATAAGTGCTGATAAAAGTCTTTTGAATCCATTTTAAATTAAATTTTTCAAGAAACTTTTTTGAAAAAAAGTACCCTAAAAGGAAAAGCAGAAAAACCAGAATAGACAAAATAAATGCCCCTCTCAAGAAATCAAAAGCAGACAAAAGCAAGTCTAACACAAGGTTTTCAGCCATAACAGAAAATAAGGAGAAAACTAATATAAATAACTAATGCTTTAATCTTAAGTATGCAAGAAGAAATGCCAAGAAGGCTTAGAAGATTCCACAGAAGAAAAGAAGAAAAAAAAACAAGCCCAAAAACAAAAAAACAACAAAAAGAAGAAAACAGGTACGGCGAAAAAAAAGAAAAAACAAAAAAAGAAGAAGACATAATTGACCAAATGGAAGGAATACCAGAAAAAAAACAAAAAGACTTCAATAAAACGCTTAAAATAAAAAATGAAAACTCTGAAACAGTAGCAGAAGAATTATTTGAACAAATGAAAAGCAGAGAAGAAAGCAGGAAAAGAAAAGAAAAAGCAAAAACAAGAACAGCAGAAAAAGGCAAAGGAAAAGAAGAAAACATTTCATGGAAGGAAAGAAGAGAACAAAGGCTTAAAGGAACTGAAAAAAAAGAAAAGAAAAAAGGAGAAAGCAGTAAAACCAAAAAAAACAAAGAAGAAATTCCTGCATGGAAGAAAAGGCAGATGGAAAGAGAAAAAGGGCAAGGAAAAGAGTCTGTTGAAAAAAAGCAAGTTAAAACTGAAGAAAAAGAAAAAAAAGGAAGAAGAAGGGAAAGAAAAAAAGAAGAGGAAGAAGTCTTAGAAGAAAATGAAACTGAATTAAAAGGAACACAAATAAAAGGATTGTTTGGAGAAGAAACAACAAGCGCAAAAGAAAAAATGGATGAAGAATTAAAACTTGATTTAAACCTTGACGGGGAAATAAGCGAAAATGAAGGGTTTGAAGCAGAAGAAAAAAAAGGGAAATGCCCTAACTGCAAAAAAGAATTCAATGAATTAATTTTCTGCTCTAAATGCGGTAATGCTTTCTGTGATAAATGCGCTAAAACAAAACAAAAAACAGATAAAGGAACAAAATATGTCTGCCCAAGCTGCGGGCACCCAACAAAAAAATAATTAAGTTTCCTGTTGTGTGAGAGTGCAGGTTAATGCAACAAAAGTTTCTTCTTCTTCAGTAAAATTCTGTGAATTCCATAAAACAAGCTGGACTGAACCTTCATCTGCTGACCTTTCATTATCTGAAATCAAAGGAAAAGAAATAGGGGAAACAGCCTGACCTTGCGCTCCAACAAAAACAATAAACTTGTCTATGTCTGACTGATTAGTTACCTCACAAAAATAATTTTTGTCTGTCACTTCAACGCTTTCAACAAAAACTCCAGTAGAATCATAAACTGAAGTAAATTCTTTTCTTGAAAGATAAAAATAAGGAAAAACATAAGCCTGCTGTCTGTTTGGGTTATTGGGATCCAGTGACGCTGTCCTTGAAGTTTCAATCCTGATTAAAATAAAATAATCAAAAGAATTTCTTGCAGGCCGCATAACAGAATCAACTGCAGAAGTAAATTCCATTCTGAAATAATCTATTTTTTTGTCTGAAGCGTAGTCTTCTTTTAGTGCAGCAACAAGAAAATCAACTTCAGCTTCAGGTTCAAGTAAATCATAGTCATTCCTTGAAAAAGAAGAATACAACACAGTCTTTAATGCGCTTGTAGCATAATCTGAAGCATAAGATGAAACAGCATAATCCCCTACAGTTTTGCCGTACTGTGAAGTGAAAAAGAACAAAAAAGAAACAAGCCCCATAACTATCACAAGAAAAAACAATGCATCAGTTACTGCTGCCTGGCCTTTTATTCCTGCCATGCAATCACCACCAGTTTAACAGGAACCATTCTTGACTTGCCTTCAACTTTCTGCTCTAAAACCAAAGGATAAATTCTTGAAACAACTTTAGAGTTTGACTGAAGAATAATGCCTTTAGTTAAAATTTTTTCTGTATTAGAACACTTGAATTTTCCTTCATTGCCTGAATCTTCTTCAGACAAATACAATACATCCAAATTAAATGATTCATCAAAGAAATCAAAGTTCTGGTCAAGTGAAACAATGCCTGCAGAAAAATAAGGCTGCCTTACATTTAATGCATTACAGTATTTCTGAAAATCAGCCAGAGAAGACACTAACCCTGTTCCCCTTAAAGTGGCAGAAACCTGAACAACAGCAATATCATTTTCAAAATCAACTGTTTTTGTGTTATAAGTGTCAATAGTCATATAAAAAGAAGAAAAAAAGATAATTAAAGCAAACATTAAAGGAATCAAAGAAGGCAGGTCATCTCCTATTGGCCCTAAATAACCTTTATTCTTCATTTGGCTCACCAAAACTGCAGTTAAATCCCGGAGGCCCATGAACTGCCTCTCCTGCATCGGCAAACAATGTTTCACAGTCTGATCCAAGCCTGTTACTGCAAGGAATAACATAAACTGTTGTTTTGCCTTCATTGACTTCTTTTAAAATTACATAAGCGTTTGAAGGAGGATAAGCCTGAGGGTCAATCAAAGAATTAGAGTCATTCATAACTATATCGTCTTCGTCTCCGTTTGTAAGATTTTCAAAATCAAAAAATTTTATTTCTGCATTAACATCAAAAGAAACTGCAGCCATATATTGTTCTGGAGTTCTTCTTGGCGCCAAAGCAAAAATCATTTTATTCAAGCCATTACTTCCTTCACTTCTTTTGATATTTAAAACATAATACAAGCCTTTAGAGGAATTCCCTGAACCAGATTCAATTGAATCCTTTAAGTACTGTATTTGCGCTGAACACAAAGAAGGGGAACCAATTAAAGTAAAAGCATCCTGTGCATGAATTCTCACATAATCGTTTGCAATGTTTTCAACCAAAATTGAACTAAAGCCAAAAATAAAAAACAAGACAATAGAAAAAACTGCAACAACAAAAATCAACAAATTAATTTTGCTTAAAGTAAAACCTAACATTAAAACACCTTTATTAATTTTTTACATAAGTGCAGACAATAGGGTAATGAATTGAAGGATTATCATAATAAAGAAACTGGAAAGTTCCTTTCTCTAATCCTTCTCCTGAAAGAATGTCTGTTCCTTCAAATTTGTCGTCAGTTAAATCAACGCATTCACTGTTTTTAGGATGATATCTGAATTCAGTTCCATAATCAACATTAATGCATTTATCAGGAATTTTGCTTACCTCTGAAGTTGAATACCTTAAAATAACACAACTGGAAGTAGAACCTAAACAAACATTACTGCAAAGTCTAGGATCATCAAATTTTTTAATTAAAAACTTTTCGTTTTTTGAACAGCCAGGAGGATTAAAAACAATACTGCTTGGGCTTTTATTGTTTGTTGTCTGCTCTAAAGCAAAAACAAATTTATCCATTGCACTATCAGTGTTATTAAAGCATCTTTCTTGTTCTGCCTGCTTCATTGCATTAAGGCCTACAATAATTACAAAAGTCATTAAAATTACTGCAACCAATAACTGAAAAGGCGCTTCTTCTTGTCCTTTAGAATTCAAGGAATTCAGCCCCCAATTTTTTTCTGAATCTGCTGGCTTTGCTGGAACATGGGTTTAATCACAGTAATCAAAAGCAATGCAGCAATAATCAAAACTATCAGCATGTAAACAGAATTCCATTCACTTTGGGCTTTTTCTTCAGATAAAATCCTCATAAAGAAAAATAACGTCAAAGAACTATATAACTTTTTCTGAAAGAAAAAAAATAGAAAAAGAATGAAATTAATTCATTCTTTACTCATCGGATTTTATTAGGACTATAACACAGCATTTCTGCGAGCCTTGAGGGCAAGCACAATCCAAAGAACCAAAATCAATTCCTTTCTCTTTGAGCTTTGATGTTGTGGTTTCAATCAAGTCTTCAGTGTCAAACTGATTTTGTGCTCCGCAGATTCCTGCAAGTTTAACTCGCACCGAAGAGTCTCCACTATAACTTATAAGAGTAGCTGAACTTTCTTCTTCAAATCCAATCAGACCTTGTTCTACCCCCAAACAGATTTGGTCTTGGTCTAAACCTGATTTGTTTGCTAAAGCAGCTGCACTAATACTATGCTCTGACTTGAAGTCAAACTGAGTTGAAACTTTTTCCTGATAAGATGAAGCATCAATTGA
>JAHJUD010000067.1 GCA_018829335.1 Microcaldota archaeon
ATGGATGTAGAAAAACAGGATGCAGTTATTGTGCCTCCTAAAATGCCCTGGATCAGCTTAAAAGGCACCAGAAGGGGATTATAGTTTGATTATTTTCCCTGCGCAATCTTTATTTATTCCATTTCACATAATAAAAAAGAAACCTGAAAAGAAAAACAAAAAAAGAGTTAAAGCTAGAAACAGAAAGCAGTGATTTTAAAGAAGTGATTTAATGGAATGGCATGAAATAACAAGAAAAGTCAAACCTTTCCCCATAATCCTGATTGATTCAGTTTGTATTGCTTTCAGGGATTATTTCACTGAATTCCATGACAAAAAAACAAGGATTGAAAATTATCGCCAGGCTTTTGGAGGAAGAGGAATTTCAGAAAAAGACTGGCAGAATTACGTTAAAATGTATAAAGATAACCCTGACAAGATTACTGTCTGGATGCAGTCATGGCTTGACCATTTCACTGAATTAAAAGATTTCTGTGAAAAAGCAAACAAAATGAATCCGGAAAAAAAATCAAATGCTGAACTGAAGTCTTTGATGCAAAAATTCTTTGACTTGCAGGCTAAAGCAGTTGTTTTTGCTTACGAATACCATCCTATAGGCCAGATTTACCCTGAAAAAATAATGTCTTTTCTGAAAAAAAGAACCAATAATGCAAAAGAATTAAACAATTTAATGGAAATTATTTTAAGCATTCCAAAGCCAATTGAAATGAACAAAGAAAAAGAAAGCATCCTAAAAATTGCAGTCAAAGCAAAAAAAGGCTTAAGCAAACAAAAATTAAGGAAAGAAATGGAAACCCATGCAGAAAAATTCGGTTTCCTTGGAATGTATATTTTCAGGGGAGACCCTTATTCTGTTGAACACTATGAAAAAGAATTAAAAAAACTTTTAAGAAAGCCTTTGCCTTCTCTTGAAAAAGATTTTCTGAAAGAAAAAAACAGGTTCAAGGAAAACCAGAATAAACTTGATGCAATAATAAAAAAATTAAGGCTTTCAGAAGAAGAAGTTGCTTTGATTAATTCAGTGAGATTTGCTTTATGGGTTTCCCTTGTATGCGATGAATACTACACAATGTATTCTTTGTTCATAAGGCCTGTTCTGGTTGAAATCTCAAAAAGATTTTCCTTGTCTTACAACCAGTTAACTGAAATGCAGATTCATGAAGTCCTTGAATTGTTTGACAAGCCTTTAACTCAAAAAAAACTGAATGAAATTAATGCAAGAATTGAAGACCACGTCTTACTGCTTGAAAAAGGAAAAATAAGGCTTTTAACCGGAAAAGAACTTGAAGAGTATTCAAGGCCTTACATGCAGAAACTTAACGAAATGCAGAAGCTTGAATTAATTACGGGAGAAACTGCTTTTCCCGGTAAAGCCAAAGGAAAAGTAAAATTAATCAAGTCAATTCATGATTTGCCTTCTTTTCCTTCTGGTGCAATCCTTGTTACAGGAAGCACTATGCCGCAGTTTGTTCCTGCAATGAAGAAATCACTTGCAATTATTACAGACGAAGGCGGAATGCTTTCCCATGCTGCAATAATGAGCAGGGAATTCAAAAAGCCTTGTGTGATTGGCACAAAAATCGCCACAAGAGTTTTAAAAGACAATGAAGTAATTGAAGTGGACGCAGGGAAAGGAATAATTAAGAGGCTGAAATAATGGCTGAAGAATGGTTTTCAATGGAAACAATAAGGAGAATTCATCCTTTTTATGTGCCTGCTTTTATGCGTTATGTCTGTGTTGAATTAAACAAAAAATATGGTTTAAGGATTGATGGGGCAACTTATTTTCATTCAAATAATACAGAGTTATTGTTCAAAAGGAAAATGTTTGATTCAGGGGCAAAAAAAATAATAAAAAAAATAATTAATGATCCTGAATTAATGGAACAAGAACACAAAAAATTAATTAAAGCCTCAGAAAAATGGAAAAAGATTTCAAATAAAATTCTTAAAACAAATTTGTCAAAGCTTTCAGACAAAAAATTAGTGGGATTCCTGAAAAATTATTCTGAAAGCTATTTTTCTGCTCACGGAAAATGCGCAGGCCATTTGCTTCAGTTAACTGAATGGGAAAATGAGTTATACACCAAGTTTATTTACTCAATTCTCCAGAAAAAAATCAAAAGGTATTCTTTAAATGAATCTCTTGCAGAAGCTTTTGCTTTGGTTTCTGCCCCTGAAAAGTTAGGCAGTATTCAGGAAGAAGAAAAAGAATTGTTTGATCTTTACCTTGAACTGCTGAAAAACAAAAAATTGCTTAATTTGTTCAGAAAGCATTCGGAAAAAGAAATAGAAAAAAAGCTCTCAAAATTCACCAAATTTTCAAAAAAGCTTGATTCGCATCACAAAAAATGGCTGTGGCTTCCATTCATGTACGAAGGCCCTGTATGGGAAAAAAGTTATTTTATTGGAGTCCTTTCTTCTATGGCAAGACAGTACTTAAACAAAGAAGAAATTACATTAAAGAAAAAAGAACCTAAAAGGCTGATTAAAAGCAAAAAAGAATTCCTGAAAAAGCTTCCTTTAACCAAAAAAGAAAAATTATACTTCAAAATCCTTTCAGATTCAGTTTACCTGAAAGGTTACAGAAAAGATGTAATGTATTATTCCTGTTTTGCGGCAGAAAAACTTTTTTCTGAAGTGGGAAAGAAATTGCATCTTTCATTGAATCAGGTAAGGCAATTCTTTCCTGAAGAAATAGTTCCTGCGTTAATGCACAAAAAATTTTCAGTTAAGGAATTAAATGAAAGAATTGGTTTTACTGTAATCGCATGGATTAACGGAAAAGAAGAAATTTTTACCGGAAAAAAGGCAAGGGCAGTATTCAATAAACTAATGAAATCAATGAAAATAAAGAAATCAAATAAATTGCAGGGTTCGACTGCAGTTCCAGGCTTGGTTAAAGGAAAAGTAAAATTAGTTAACCATCCAAATGAAATGTATAAAATGAAGCAGGGAGACATAATGGTTTCCCATTCAACTAACCCTAATTTAGTGCCTGCAATGAAGAAAGCAGGAGCAATAGTGACTGATGTAGGAGGCATTACCTGCCATGCTGCCATAGTTTCAAGGGAATTAAACATTCCTTGTGTGATTGGCACTAAAGTTGCTACTAGGACGCTAAAAGACAATGAAAAAGTTGAAGTTAATGCTACAAAGGGAACAGTAAAGAGGCTGAAAAAATGAAGAAAGACTGGTTTATTCTTGAAGAAATTCCAAGAACTCATTATCATTTATTTGAAGGCGCAGCAGATTACTGGTCAAAAGAAATGAAAAAAGATATTGGAGTCAAACTTGATACTTTTATCTGCTTTAAAAAAGGAGAAAACTTTTTTGGTTTTACAACAAAACAGCATTCTCTGGCAGGAAAAAGAACCCTAAAAAAAATCCTTAAAAACCCTCAATGGTATTTGAATATTCAAAAACAATTAGAGCTTTACTGCCATAAATTGATGAATTCTTCGAACAATCTGCAAAAAAAAGATTTTTCTTTAATGACAGACAAGGAACTGGAAAAAACTTTTTCTTCTCATTTAAAGATTCATCACACATGCCATAAGCTTGGAATGCTTGATTTTGCTTTGGAGTGGGGGCATGAACTTTTATCCAATTACCTGAAAAGCCATTTAAAGGAAAAAATAAAAGAAAAAAACCTGCCATTTAAGGTTGCAGCAACATTCAGTTTACTTACAACCCCCCATAAAGAATCCTTCCAGCTTAAACAGGAAAAAGAAGCAATGAAAATTGCATTAAAAATCCTTAAAGACAAAAAAACAAAAAATCTTTTTCTGGATAAAAATCCTGAACAGATAATTGATTTATTGCCTTCAATAAACAAAAAACTAAATAAAGAAATTCATTTGCATTACAGGAAATGGGCTTGGCTGCCTTATATGTATATTGGTCCTGCCTGGAATAAAGAATATTTTGTTGAAGGAATCAAAGGATTAATCAATGATGAAAAAGAACTTTTCGGACTATTTAAAAAAATGAATTCAAGAATAAATGAAGTAAAAAATGAACAAAACCAATTAATAAAACAGCTTTGTTTGGATCCAAAACACAATTCAATGTTTGATATTTCAAGAAACATTGTTTACCTGAAAGGATTAAGAAAAGACGCTTTATACCATTCTTTTTATTCTTATGAGCCTTTGCTTAAAGAAATCGGAAAACGTTTAGGGCTTTCATTGAATCAGTTAAGACATATGTGGCCTTCAGAATACAGGAAAGCAATTCTAAAAAGGCAGTATAACCCGGAAGAATTAAATGACAGGTTTAATTTCAGCATTATTGTAATCGTTAACGAAAAAAGAAAAATCCTTACAGGAAAACAAGCAGAAAAATTCAGGAAACAGTTGCCAAGCCCTAAAGAATACAAATTGTCTGAATTAGAAGGCAGTACAGCAGTCCCTGGAATGGTTAAAGGAATTGCAAAAATAATTAATCTGCCAGAAGACATGGCTAAAATGAATGAAGGAGATGTAATGGTTTCTTATTCAACTAACCCTAATCTTGTTTCTGCAATGAAAAAGGCTGCGGCAATTGTTACAGATGTTGGAGGCGTTATCTGTCACGCTGCAATCGTTTCAAGAGAGTTAAATATTCCCTGCGTTATCGGCACAAAAATTGCAACAAAAGTAATCAAAGACGGAGACTTATTGGATGTCAACGCAAACCATGGAATAATAAAAATTTTAAAGAAGGAAAAGAAATGAACTGGATTAGAGTAACAGAAGACAGGAACCTTAACTTATTCCCATTTTATCTTTTTTCAAGGCCTTGGGGAACAAAAATCAAGCCAATTTTAGGTGAAAACTACAATCAAATGCGCCTGATTTTCAAAAAGTCTTCGTGCTGGTATTTTGGTGACGGAAAGCAATTTAAAAAAATAGGAAAAAAAGTTTTTGATAAAATAATAAATGAAAACTTTTTTCCTGAAATGGAAGAAAACACTGTTTTAAGGCTTGAAAAAGTTACAGCAAAAGCAGATAAAATACTCGATTCAGACTTAAAAAATAAAAGCAATCTTGATTTAGGGAAAAAAATAATTGAAGTATGTGATTTAATTGAAGACCTGAATTCATGGGGAATGCTTATCAGTTTAATGGAATACGGAAACAATGATTTTGTTTCAAACGGCTTGGAAGAATACACGGGGTTACAGGCAAAAAAGCTTTCCTTGGGCAGGCCTGTTGCAAAAGAAACAGGAACTTTAATTACTCCGACAAAGGAATTTTTTTTAAGGAAAAAAAACAGGAAAATACTGGAATTAGCAGAAGAAATTTCTTCAGACAAAATCCTTTCAGAAAAAATCAGAAAAGGAACTGAATCAGTTCCCCTTCCTGAAAGCATTCAAAAAAAATTGTCTGAAATAACCCTTGAGTACTGCTGGGTTTCTTATGGCTATGAAGGACCTGCACTAAAAGAAGACTATTTTTTAGGTGAAGTAAAAGAAATCCTTAATTCAGAGAAAAGCGTTTCAGAACAAAAAAAAGAGTTTGAATCAGAATTTGAAGAAATAAAAGAACAGCAAAAAGAACTCGAAAAAATTTATCACGTAAACCATGAATTCAAAAACAGATTTAAGCTTGCAAGAGACTGCATGTTCATTAAAGAATACAGGAAACAGGTTTTATTCAAGGTTTTTTATTCTCTTGAAAAAATCCAGAAAGAGTTAGCCAAAAGGCTTGGGGTTTCTTTATTGCAGTTAAGGCAGTTCCTGCCAGAAGAACTCTATGAAATGCTTGAAAAAAACAGTTTTGACGCAAATGAAGCCAACTCAAGGTCAAAGCTATGTGTTTTTGTTGTTGATAAAGGAAAAACTTTTGTTGTGTCAGGAAAAAAAGCAGAAAAAATTTTTGACAAGTTCATGGGAAAAGAAGAAGAATTTGACAAAGTAAACGAATTCAAGGGAAACACTGCTTTTGCAGGAAAAGTCATCGGCAAAGCAAAAATTGTCTTGTCCACTTCCCATTTATATAAATTAGAGAAAGGAGACATTTTAGTTTCTTATTCTACTAATCCTTTAATGGTGCCTGCAATGAAAAGCATTGGGGGAATTGTAACTGATTCAGGAGGAGTAACCTGTCATGCTGCTATTGTTTCCCGTGAATTTAGGATTCCCTGTATTATTAACACTAAAATTGCAACAAAAGCCTTAAATGACGGGGACGAAATTGAAGTTGATGCAGAAAAAGGAATTGTAAGAGTATTAAAGAAGGTGAAAAAATGAATTTTGTTTTTGCGTTCAAAAAACTGAACAAGAAAAGCGTTGGAATTGCCGGAGGAAAAGGAGCTCAATTAGGAGAAATGTTTAACGCAGGAATTCCTGTCCCAAACGGTTTTGTCATATTAGCTGACTCATTCAATTATTTCATGAAAGAAAACAACCTGGAAAAAACAATTAAAGAAGAACTCAAAAAAGTTAATTCAAAAAACACTGATTCGGTTAATAAAGCATCAGAAAAAATAAGAAAAGAAATATTTAAAGGAATAATTCCAAAAGAAATTGAGGAAAGCATCTGGAAAGAATTCAATGTATTAAAAGCAAATTATGTTGCTGTAAGGAGTTCAGCTACAGCAGAAGA
>JAHJUD010000001.1 GCA_018829335.1 Microcaldota archaeon
ATGAGGTTAACACCAGCTGAATATTAAGATGTGGATTTAACTCAACTCTGAGCCTAAACTTTTTTTCGAAAAAAAGTTTAATAAAAAAATCAGTCTAAACAGTTTTACTGGTTTAATTCAATACACAGTACAAGTCTATGCTGTTTCTCTTTATTGTTTTAGGGTTTAGCTAGGCTTTCCTTATAATTAATTTAAGGGCTGATTGTTGTTAGTTTTGTCTGTTTTACCCCCCTTAAAGACTGAAGCTTTGATGCAATTTCGTTGATTTTTTTTGATTCAGCTTTTACGATTAAAACTTCAAGGCAGTTATCCTTGTCTAAATGGATGTGAGTATTGGAATTTATGTAATCGTGGAATGAGTGCTGGGCTTCAACAATTTTTTCTGTTGTGCCTTTTATTGTGTGGTCATAAATTATTGTTATTATTCCATGTCCTGCTTCTGTTTGTTTCCATGAAAATTCAGAAACATAATTCCTTATTGCATCAGAGACTGCCTTTGACCTGCTGATATAAGCTTTTTTTCTTATTAATTCATTGAATTCTTTTAAGAGTTTCTTATTAACTGAAATGCTTATTCTTTCCACTTCGTCTTTTTTCTTCATTCTTTTATGATTATTAACCACAGCCATTAAAAGTATTACTAAATCAAGATTTTTATTACTGTCGCACTTTACTATGTAAGAAAAATTAGAGGTGGTTTAATGGCTTGTTTTTTGGCACCGACTGCAGTTGGCATAATAACAACTGTTTTCAGGAAAAAATTCCCGAAAAAACTGCATGTTAACTGGCTGAATACAATGATTTTTGGCGGAGCAATAGCTTTAGCCGTAGAGCATTTTGCACATCAGGAAATCGTTCCATGGTTTCCTTTCCTGACTGCAATGAATAATCCTGCAGACACAATTGCAATGCTTAAGGAAATGGCTTTGGTGGGAATTCCAATGACTATTGCATTAGTTCTGGCTTGGATTGCAATGGTTGTAGTATATGAAAAAATTATTGCAGCAAAACCAGTTTCATTGAATTTTTCTGGAGCATAAAGTGATGGGCATGTGGCTGATTGTAACTTTTGTTTTTGCAGTTATTGTTTCATTAATGCATTTAAAAATAAAAAACAAAAAACTCAGGCTTGATTTTTTTGCATTAATGCTGTGGGGAGCATTTGTAATGATTCTGGTTGACCATATAATTGGTTTTATTACTGAAGGCGGAAACTTTATTGAATTTACAACTGAAGGGCTTATTTCAAGCGGAGTAATGCTTGGAATTGCAATGTTTATGCCAATACTTGTAATCTGGCTTCTGGCAGTTTACACTCCTATAGGAAACAAAATCTGCATTGATTAAGAATTATTTCTGCATTAATTTGTAAATTTCAAGCAGGCCTAATACTGTAACCGCAATAACCATTGAAATTAAAGGGTCAAGCATTGCAAAAAACAATACAATTAAGGCCGCAATTACTGAAATACTGCCTTTTTCTTTGCCCATTTTTTGCCTTTTTTTGCCTTATATATGCCTGTTTTTCCGTTTAATTAATCTTGTCTGTTTTAATGTTTTTGGCTTGAACTGCAGGCAGTATTTTGGGGTGTCAGAAAAGATTTAAGAACACTTTGATTAAGAATTAAGTTATTGAAACCTTATGCAGAACACTGATTTTTCGGATTTCTTTTCTTTTGAATTAGCTAAGGCTTTACAGCTTTCTTTAGGCGAAAAAAAAGAACTTTTTTTGGGGGGAAAGCTTTCAGAAAACGATTTAATTCAAGTAAAAGAACAAGTAAATTTTGCTGTAGAAATTTTCGGCAAAAACCTTAACAAAGAAAAAAAAGTTTTACTTGAATCAAGGCTGTTAAAAAAATTTTCTGAAAAAAGCTTGTCGGTTAAAATTGCAATGAAAGGAAAATATGATTCAGAAAAAGAAAGAAAAAGAGAAGAAAAAGAATTGTTTGATTACATGAAAAAGTCAGGCCAGATTTATATGGGGTTAATTGATGAAGACACAGGAAAAATTTATTTAAGAAAAAATTTTTCTCTGGATAAAAGGTCAATTACAACTCCATTGCATGAAACAATTCATGTGCTTCAGAAATTCAAGGTAATTAAAGTTGACGTGCCTTTTGCGCAAACAGCAGACAGGCTTTATGCATTAGAAAAAGGCTTTATTAAACCAGACAAAAAAATCAGGGAACCAAAAGAAAAAGAATTTGACAGGCTTCCAAAAAAAGAAAAAAATTCAAAGGAATTAAAAGAACCTGAATGGAGTTATGAGTTAGGCAAAAAAATAAGCCAATGGGTTTACCTGAACCTTCCAGAAGAAAAAAGATGGGATTATATTTATTTTAGATGCAAAGGAAAAACACATAATCAGGCATTAAATGAAATTTCCTTAAATTAATTTACGGCAAAATTTTTTTCATTTAATTCCCTAAAATGCCTGACTCAATTAAGATTTGGTATACAACTTCTTTTTGGCAGTTCCCCAAAGAATCAAGCAAATGCAAATTGTTTCCTAAAACATTTCTTGTATTTTCGTCTAATTTGCCTTCAATTACTTTTGCGGTCAGTTTTTTTGTGTCAGCTTCAATAACTGTTTTTATTTCTTTTTCAGGCAAAGAACAGTTTTCAGGGAAAACAGCAGTATAAGAAACCAAATAAATTTTTTCTTCTTTTTTTTCTGTTTGTTTGTTTATTTTTGGAATACAATTATTTGCTTCTTCAATGATTTTTTCTGATTCTGCTGGGTCTGATGGGGCTTTAACCCTAATTCCAGTAACCAAAGAAAAAGTATTGATAAAGTTCAGTTTTTCGTTTAGTTCCTGCGGAAAACAAATTTTTTCCTGTAAATAAATTTCACTTAGTTTTTCTATTATTTTCACTTCAGTTATTTTTTTTGCAAGAAGTTCAGCTTTTTCTTTTTCTTCTGCATTCAAGAGTTCTTGTTTTTCCTGCCATTTCCCAAATTCTTGAAATAAAACAAAAGCAGAAACAATTATCGCTAAAAAAAGAAAAACTAAAATATGGTTTTTTTCAAGTTGCATGCACAAATAATAGAAAAGATTTTATATAAACTTGACGTAATACTTAGCATGAATCCAAATAAAACCAGTTTAGTTTTAGCATTAGTTTTTTCTTTGCTTTTATTTTATGGTTGTGTTGGTTCTCCTGAACTAAAAATAGATAACACAGAAAAAGAGGATAAGATTTGGATAACTGAAGGATGTTATAGTGAAATTTCAGGCAACATAAGAAATAAATCCAGTATTGATGCAGAAGAAGTTGTTGTTTCTTGTTCTGCAATTCAACAAAATTCAGTTTTTGATTCCAAAAGCAAAAACATTGGTTTGATTAAAGCTGATTCAAGTGTTGTTTTTTCTGTTGATGTTGACACTGACTGCCTTAAAGGAGAAGTTGAATTTGAATGCAGTGTTTCCTGCAATAACTGTAATGGAAATTCTGTGCAAGGATTTGACTCAACTTTAATGATTGTTTTTGGAATAGTTTTAGTTCTTGCAGTGCTGGCAATAATTATTGTTTCAATTAAAAAAACCGAAAAAAGCAAGAGAAAAACAAAAAAATAAAGGAAAATTTTTATACTAGAAAGCCATAATTCTAGTGTTTATGATTGAAACAAAAGATGATTTAGTAGTAGAAGGCTTTAGAATGCTAATTTTTTTAGGCGCATTATTGGCAGTGGCTTTAGCTTGTTTTATTACTTGGAATGTTCCTTGGGCTGCTTTTGGGCCCTTAATAATAATTGCATACCTTGTTTTTATGTATTACAAGGACTTCAAAAGAGTAATGAAAAAAAAGGAGAAGTAAATTGTGGCTGAAAAAATTGCAAAAACAAAAGAAGAAATGATTGCAAAACTGAAGAGTGCAGGAATAAAAATGCCAGAAAAATATGATAAAATAAAGCCTGCAAAAAAAGAATCAGAAGTTCAGCGAAAAGAATCTAAGAAAACACAGGAAAAAGAAATCAGAACAAAAGACAAGAAACCATTTAAACCGATAATTCAGAAAAAAAAGAAAACTGAAAAAAAGCAACCAAAAGAGTTTTCAAGTGTAATGGGGGAAATCACTGTTTTAATTCTTGCATTATATTTTGGAGTTTCATTGACTGGAGATTATTTTTACCGCATGGATTTAGGCATTTTGTCTGATGACTCTTATTTGCTTTTGCTGATTGGGGTAATTGCATTTGCAATAGCAGTTTATGCTGTTTACAGAATTTATTCCAAGTTAACAGGTTCAGAATTTAAGTTTGATAAAATGTTTTCTTTTGCAGAAAAAACTCCTGAATCAAGTAAAGTAAAAGAATTTTTTACTGGAATAGGAAGAATAATTTTAATTTTTGTTATTGGTATTGGATTAATCTGGCTTATTTTTAGCTGGAATGATTTGTTTGAATTAAAAGGAGAAAAAGTTGAAGTTTCAGGAATAAGTTTTATTGCCCCAGAAGGATGGCAAGTAAAAAAATACCCTGCACCGTTATTTGATGTTCAGGTTTTAGGGCCGGTTGACGGAGAAAGTAATCCTAACTTTTTGATTGGACGTCACATGATTCTAAAAACTTTTGAACAAGAAGTTCAGGAAGCAAAACAATCAATAATTGATCAACGAATAACAATATTAGATGAAGAAAGAATTGAAATTAATGGAATGAAGGCAGTTGTATTTACTTACAGGAATTACAATGAAGAAGAAAAAGTCTACAAAAAAGGAAAAACAATTTTCATTGATATTGGTTTTGGAGATTCTCTTACAATAATGTTTTTTTCAAAAGAAGAAAGTTATGAACATAATTTGTTTTTGTTTAATCAAAGCCTTTCAACTTTAGTTATTGGGCCGCCAGAATAATTATTTGGTTTCAATAAATTTTTCTATTCCAAGCTTTTCTGCGATTTCTTTTGTTAAAACAGCATAATATTTTGTTGGCTTTTCAATCGGATTCCAGTTTTTTTTGTATTTTTCGTCTCCAATGCCTAAATCATAATATTTCATTTTATTTTGTATTGAGTTTTCAACATCTTTTTTCAGAAGAAAAGTAGGAATGCATTTGTTTTTGTGTTCTCTGTTCCACCAACAGCCAAGATAAAAAACAGTGTCTTTTTCCTGCAATGCGATATGAACTCCTAAAAGCTCTTCTCCAGAGTAAGCGCTTAAAGTAAAAGCTTTTTTTTTCCATAAATAAAGCCTTCTCTTAAATTCTTTTTTTTCTTCTTTCCATAACTCCAAAAACCATTTCTTGCTTTTATTTAAAGCGTTTTTTTCGTTTAATACAATTCTTGTATCTGAATTCTTTTTTTCAATTCTCTTCAAGTCTTTCTTTAAATCAGAGTCAATCTTGATTTCTTCAAATTTTTCAGGCAGTTCAATAATATTTGAAACCGCATCTTCTTCGTCTGATTCAAAGCCTATTGGGCAGTCTGGATGGATTTCTTCCATTAAAAATGGAACAGGCAATTTTTTGAGGTCTTTTTTTTCCAGCCAGCCGTAAGGCATAAAGTAAATATCCTGCCAAGTCCAGTAAAAAAGATTTGGTTCATCTTCAAGAAAAACTTTAATGTATTTCATTTCAGTGTTCGCCTTGCTTGTGCCAGTTCCAGTAAACAATTAGTTCATGGCTTCTCCAGTTGCCTTTTAGTTTTTTCAGAAACTCTTTTTCTTTTCTTGTTGCAACCAAATGAGCCTGGTTGTCAACATTAAAATGCATTTTTTCTGCAAGAAATTTTTCTACTGCTTCATGCACACATAAAGCTTTAAAGGATTTATTTAAATCTTTTTTGCTGAATTTTTTGTCAATGAAAATTTTTTTGTGTCTTCTGCTCCATTCAGCTACATGGTCTTCTTTTTTTAATTCAATCAAGTCAGTTATTTTGTTTTCAAAGAATTCAAAGGAAATCTTTTTTCCTGAAAACTTTATGTTTTTTACCGGAGTATTCAAAAGCTTTTTTATCAGCTCTTTCTTTGAAAGTTTTTTTTTCTTCAATTTTATCCCAAAAACATTTGTTTTAAAGGCTAGCAGACAGGATACTTTTTTATGTCTTTGATTATTGAGCCTGCTTTCAGCAGCAAAACAAGAATTATTAATGCAACCAAAAACATTCCGTGTTTTGTTGAATAGAAGACACTTGAAGGAATATATAATGCGTGCATTATTCCAAGAAAGAGAGCAATATATCCGATTCTATGCAGGCATTTCCATTTCCTTAATCCAAGTTTTTTCATTGATTCTGGATTAGAAGTCAAGGTCATTGCAAGGAAAATTATGAAAGCGATTATTGCCATAGTAAAAGCAAAACCAAAAGGATTCTGAAAATTCAGGAAAGCGCCAAAATTCCAGTTGTAATTGTATTGCATTGAAAGAACAAAATGGATTATTATTAGGAAAGCTCCCCATAAACCAATTGTTTTCCTGTATTTCAGATATTTTGCCAGACTTGGATTAAATGCTTTGACTGTTCCAAGCAAAAAACTGCATGAAAGCAGTACTGCCCCTGCATAAGCAAAAATTCTTGTAATCAACGTGAATTTTGAAATTCCTTTAGAGGAATCACTCAAAAAATATATTGCAATTACTGCAAGCAAAATTATTGCTGCAAAAACATGGGCTTTCAAGTCCTTGATTTTTATTCCTTCTTTTTTTTGTGTTTTTAATGCTGACGGCATTTTAACCACAAGAATAAACCGCTTTGGTTTATAAAAACTTTTTTATTGCTTTTCAGCCAAGATTATGCTGTGAAAGTCCCAAAAAACATTCTTGTTTTGTCTGTTGTTTCTTTTATTAACGATTTATCAAGCAAGATAATTCTTCCTTTAATGCCGTTTTTTATTCTTTCTCTTGGCGGAACAGGATTAGCAGTAGGATTAATTTCAGGCTTAAGCGAAAGTATTGTAAGTTTTATGAAAATTGGTTCAGGGTATCTTTCAGATAAAATAAAAAACAAGAGGTTTCTTGTTGCTTTAGGCTATTTTGTTTCTGCTTTATCAAAACTATTGTTTGCTTTTGCTTTTATCTGGCAGCATGTATTAATTTTTCGTTCAGGTGAAAGAATGGGTAAAGGAATCCGTTCAGCTCCGGTGGATGTATTAATTTCAAATTCATCTGAAAAAGGAAGAAAAGGAACAGGATTTGGCTTTCATAGGGCATTTGATTCTGCCGGCGCAGTAATTGGTTCATTAATAGCCTTGTTATTGTTTTTTTATTTTCATTTAAGTTTCCAGCAGATTTTTTTGTTTGCAGGAATAATTGCTTTTTTTTCCATTATTCCGATTTTTTTGGTAAAAGAATCTGATGCTCCGCCAAAAAAAATTAGTTTTAAGCAAGGAATTTCAAGCCTTTCGTCTCCTTTAAAGCTATTGATTTTTTCTTCTGCTGTTTTTGCTTTTGGAAACTTTGGTTACATGTTTTTTGTGTTAAGAAGCCAGCAGGCATTTTCTTTGGGGTTAGCAGTTGCAATGCCAATAGTTCTTTACACGGTTTTCCAGCTTTCTTCAGCTTTAATTTCTTTTCCTGCAGGAAAATTATCTGACAGAACAGGGCAGAAAAAAATCTTGCTGTTTTCATACATTTTATACATTTTAACAAACATTGGTTTTGTTTACCTGAAAAGCTTTCCTGCATTAATTTTATTGTTTATTGTTTTTGGAATAGTTTATTCTTTAAGTGATTCAATGCAGAGAACTTTTGTTTCAAACATTTCTTCAGAAGAATTTAAGGGAACTTCTCTTGGCTCTTATCATGCTGCTGTTGCTTTAACTGCTTTGCCTGGTGGCTTAACTGCAGGTTTTTTATGGGATTTCTCACAAGAATACACTTTTTATTTTGGTGCAATAACAACAGTAATTGCTTTTGTTTTGTTATTGCTTGTCAAAGAAGACTAACTTAAAATAAAAGCTTTTTGCATTTCATTTAATCAGATGAAACCAGATTTAAGAATAAAAAACAAGGTTTTTGATTTTCGAAATCCAACTGTACTGCCTTCAGGTTTTTATGGAGAAAAATTCGAGGAAATGCAGGAAATTTATGCTTCAGGCGCAGGTGCAATAACTTTGAAAAGCATTGGGCCAAAACCAAAACAAGGGCATCCTAATCCAATAATAGTTAAATGCGAACACGGCACACTAAATGCAGTTGGCTTGCCAACCCCAGGATATAAAAACATGGAAGAATTCTGGGAAAAAATGAATAAAAGAGATTTTCCTTTGATTGCAAGCATTTATGGAACCACAATTCAAGAATACGCTGAAGTGGCAGAATTTGTTGCAGGAAAAAAACCAGAGTTTATTGAATTAAATATAAGCTGTCCTAATGTAGAAAACTATGGAATGCCTTTTGGCTGTGACCCAAAGATTGCATCAAAGATAGTTGAAAAAGTCAAAGAAGTTTCAGGAAAAATTCCTGTTCTGCCAAAATTAACTCCGCAGGCAAACGAAATAGGAAAGGTTGCAAAAGCATGCGAAGAAGCAGGAGCAGATGGGATAACTGCAATTAATTCTGTCGGCCCTGGAATGAAAATCAACCTGAAAACAAGAAAACCTGTTCTTTCATTCAAAAAAGGAGGCTATACTGGAGCAGCAATAAAGCCTATTGCTGTGAGATGCGTTTATGATGTTTATGCAAGCGTTGAGATTCCAATTATAGGTCTTGGAGGAGTTTCAAATGGAGAAGATGCAATTGAATTAATGCTGGCAGGGGCAAGTGCAATAGGCTTAGGAACAGTATTGTATTCCCGCGGAAAAACCTGTTTTAATGAAATAATAAAAGAAATTGAATCATGGATGCAAAGCAACGAAATAAGCAAATTAGATGAAATCAAAGGAAAAGCACATGAATAATTTGGTGTGTTTATGGCTGATTTTAAGAAAGAATTTTCAAAGTTCCTGAAAGACTACTTGATTTCGTTTATTTTAATTTTTGCAGTGTTTGCTTTTAAGGTTTTGGCATCAGCTTCAGTTTCAAAAGAAGATGCTGAACTGTATTTTATGCCGATTTTTTTTGTTTTTCTTTTTGTTGCAGCATTAAAATTTACTTCGCCTGACAATACATATGAAAAATATGGGTTTTTGTGGAATAACTGGATTGTAAAGTATTTGTTTTTGTTAGGTTTTACTTTAGGCGTTTTTTCCCAGCTTTATGCAAAAACCTATGATTTATTCGGTTTCCTTGAATTAACTGATCATTATGCCAGAATGAATGCAGGCTTATTTATCGGGCTCTTCAGCCTTACAATAAATGAAATAATCATGGATATACAAAAAAAAGGAAACAAAAACACAAAATAGCTTCTACATAATTGTTGATTGTGTTTGACCTTATCCTGTTTTGTTTCCCCTAAATCCCTTTGTTTTTTGCTGTTTTTCTCTGTTTTTGACTGTCTGGTTTAAATACCTTTTTTCTTTAATTAATTTGAAAAAGCACGAAATAATGCTTTTTATTCAGTTATTTAGGGGGTTTTAATTTATGGCTGATATGTTAGTTGTTAGAAGCAAAGTAGGAGACTATGTTAAAAGCAAGAATATGCAGATGGGTTCTGACACTTATGATGCTTTAAGTTCTAGAGTTATGGCAGACATTGATTCTGCAATCAAGAGATGCACAGATAACGGAAGAAAAACCTTAAAGCCTTATGATTTGTGAAGAATTTATTTCTTCACTTTCTACTTTTTTTTTTAATCAAACAAATTTCACTCATTTTTAATGAGTGGTTTAATATTTGTGTGGAATTTGTAATGTCAAAAACCATATGCCGCCGGTTTTTGACCAGTGGTTTTTGAAGTAAAGCTTATTAACTTCTCTTTCTTTTATTTTTTTGGTTGTTGATTATGAAGAATTTTAAAAGACCAATAACTCGTGCTAAAAAAATTAAAAGTGGACGCTTAAAAGCATTTGGACTAAGAAGAAAACCGAATAAAGCAACTCTTACAAAGCCAAGAGTATTGGAGTTGCTATCAGAAGCTTTTCAGATTAGTCTTAAATTAAGGGATAGTTTGCCAGAGGAATTACTAGCAAAAACTATTGTGTCGTCTCTTCTTAAAAATGGCGTTAACTGGGAAACAATTAACAATTTTGGGCTTGGGCGTATAGATATTAGTTTTGGTAATAGCGACAGAGTTAATATAAGGATTTTTAATTTGCTTGGGGCCCCTTTAAAAGAAGCCAGAATATTTAACTGTAATGTTAGGTACTTAGCCGAAGGGGGTTATGTTTCTGCGAGTTTTCCTGAAAAATTCAAAAACTCTGATCCATCTGAGTTATCTCATCTTTCTTATAACTGGTTTAAACAAAATAAGTTTTCTGCTTTAAGTTTAAGGCTTTTAGGAAAGTCTGCAAGGTTTGCATTGCTTGCAGATTGTACTCCAAAAGAATTGGTTGCAGACGGTTACCCCCAAAAAGAAGTTAATCGCGCGGTGGCTTGGCTGAAGAAAGTTAAGAAAAGAATTGCTTTGGGAAAATAAAAAGCTAAAACCATTAAAATAAAAACTAAAAGCTTATTAACTTTTATGTCTTTTATTTTTTTGTGGTTTATTTATGAAATTAAATTTTTCACGATTGTTTAGAAGGAAACGTAAAATGAGTAGTGAACCTAAAAAAGTGTCTTCTGTTTTTGGTAAACAAAGAAAGAGAATAAAAAATGATCTTACTAAAAAAGAAATAATTGGTTTTCTTATACGATTAAGAGACGAGTTGGAGTGAACCCCTTTTTCAGGACAGTAAGTTAAGCGACTATCTTTTTTAATATTTTTTGTTCGAATTCAGCTGGTGGCTTGTAGCCTATAGCTGAATGTAGTCTTTTTTTGTTGTAGACCTCCTCAATAAATTTTTTTATGTTTTTGTATGCGTCATCAAATGTTTGGTATTCGTTCATGTAAACTTCTTCGTATTTTACTGTTTTGAAAAATGATTCTGCATGAGCGTTGTCTGTTGGTGTTGCTTTTCTACTCATGCTGATTTTAATGCTTTGCTCTTCAAGCTCGTTTGTGTAGTCATTGGAACAATATTGTGATCCTTGGTCTGAATGATGAATCAATCCTTTCAAGTTTATTCCTTTGCGTTCTTCTAAAGCCATGTTTAATGCATCCAAACATAATTGTGTTTCCATGTTTTCTCTTAAATTCCAGCCAATGCATTTTCTGGAAAACAAATCAATAACTGTTGCTAAATAAACAACATCGTTTTCCAAATAAACAAATGTAATGTCTGATGCCCAAACTTGATTCAATCTATTAACAACCAGATCTTCAATCAAGTTTGGATATGTTTTCAGATCATGGTTTGAATCTGTTGTTTTGGGTTTGAATGCTTTCTTTTTCCTGCATAAAATACTGTTTTCTCCCATGATTTTTAATACTTTCTTATGATTGACTATTATTTTTTGTCTATGCAATTCTGCTGTAACTCGCCTGTAACCATACCTTCTGGTTTTACCAATGATTTGTTTGATTTGTTGAATAAGTTTTCTGTCATCATTTTTAGTGTTGCCTGATTGATTAATCCAATCAGTATACCAGCTTCTACTCACATTCAAGGCCCTGCATGCTGAAGCAATATCAAGTTTTTCACGTTCACTTTTAATGTTTTCAAATAACATTTTTGTCACCTGTTTTTTTTTGACTCCGTTAACTTTGCTTGCAGATTAGTATTGACTTTTTTAACAAACTCGTTTTCCATGTAAAGTTTGCCAATAGTTCTTTCTAACTCTGCATTTTTTGCTTCCAGTTTCCAAGTGTTGCCTTTGCCAGCAAAAGCGTTTGTAGGGTTGGCCTCAACTTCTTTTTTCCATCTGTAAATCAAATCCTTATTCAAATCTCTTTCACGACACACTTGCACCGCAGTTTTGCCAGATTCAATCTCCTGCAAAACAGAAAGCTTAAACTCTCTTGTAAACTTCTTTCTTTTATTCACACACAGTCCTCCTATTGATTTTAAACCAAAAGTCGCTTAACTATGTGTCCGGAAACAAGGGTGCAGTCCA
>JAHJUD010000068.1 GCA_018829335.1 Microcaldota archaeon
ATTGAATCAGAATTGAAATCAAATTTTATTTCAGGAATCCCCTCAAGCTCTTTTTTGTTTATTTCACCATTTAATTCAAAGGAGTCAAAAAAACTCCAGTTATTTGAAAGCAAAAACTGCCTTTCAGGGGAAAGCAAAATCCCTTTTTTTTCAATTGAAAGATTAATTGATTCAAGAAAGGAAAAATCAGGAGAAAAAATTTTAATTCCATTGGAAATTTTTTCTAGCCTGAATCCTTTTCCTGAACTCTCTTTCGGGGTGAGCAGTAAATTCCTGCAGGAATCAGGAACCATAATGCATGGAATAAAAGGAAAAGAAATTCTTTTTGTTTGCTCTAAATTAGAGAATTCAACACTGATTCTCCTTTTTTTCTCAATGTATTCTGCATTGGATAAATAAAAGGTATTGGAAGTTAAAGGCATAATAAAAGGAAAATTTCAGGGGTTTAAAAACAAAAACCAAACCCCACATTGCCGGTGAAAAGTGATAACAAATATATAAATAATATATAAATATTGTATTTTAGTATATATTTATTAATCTGGAAGAGGTTGTATTAATATGAACAAAAAATTTTCTGTTTTAATTAATTTTTCCAAGAAAGACATTGAAGAAATAGACAAGCTTTTAAAGAACGGTTTTTATGCTTCAAGAACTGAAGCTGTAAGGGATGCAGTTAGATTAAGGGTTCAGGAATTAAGCGGAAAAAAGAAATCTGGTTTAAACTATGAACGAGAAGACGATTTAGAAAAAGCTTTGGAAGAATACATTAATGATGATCCGAGCGCTAAACTCAAGAAGTTAGGCTTTTGAAATAACAAGCATTATTAAGTTAAAGAAAGCAAGTCTTTTATGGCAGAATCAAAATTGTTTATTTCCAGACAAAATTTCATAAAACAATTAAAATTACAAGGGATTCCTCAAAAAAAAGCAGAAAAGTTTGGGGAGTGTGTTTTTGGTTTATTTGATTCATCCAATGGAAAATATATTTCAAAAAAAGATGCAAAACTTATTCTTGATTCAATAAAAAAAAGCAGCCCTGAAATTGTTGAACAAATTATAAGAAACACTTTAGGGCACCCTGAAACCTCTGCTTCAGCGATTCAATTCGGAAGAAAATTTATAGAAGAAAGAGTTAAATTAAAAGCAAATATGAGGTTTGTGTTAAAAAATTTTTCAGAAATTTTTGGAAAAGTTTGCAACACAAAAATAGGGGAATTCAGGTTTGTTTTGTCTTATAGTGTGGAAAAAGGGAATTCATGGTCAATAAACTTAGTGAAAAGAAAAAATAATCTGCCAGATGCCAGGCTTAATTTAGGTGTTAGATTTACAAAAGACAGGAAACCTGTTTTAATAGTGGGAAACTTTCAGGGCCTTGACAGAAAAGCAGTAGAAGAGTTTTCACAAACAATAAAACTGCTGGGTTTGAGAAAAAAAGCAATATCTGCATTCAGGTTTATGTTAGAAACCCTTGTTTCTGCGACCCCGCAAGAAATGAGGATTGAAGCAAGAAACCCTAAAAAATTAAGGTATATGTATCCTCATGAACAATCTTTAATTGGAAAATTAATAGAAAAAGGAGAATTGTTGAAAAACATAGATAAAGACTCCATAGAAAGTTTTGAAAAAAAAATAAAGATTATTTCAGAGCCGGAAAAAAGAACAAGAGAAGAGCAACAGATTATTTCCAGAGAAAAACAAAGAATTGCGACAACAGGATACAGAATGCACAGGGCAGTTTTTGACCAGACAGGATTCAGAAGGCAAAAAGGAAAAGGCAGGAAAAACAGAAGAGGCGCCTTGATTTTTAGAAGAAGAAAAGCTGCTTAATCACAAAAACTGTCTTGCCTCGTCTTCTCTTTCATCTGAATTGTCTTCGAATTCCATTGCAGAATCCTCTAAAGATTTTTCGTGTTTTGATTCCATTGAATTCCTTTTGCGAACTTTAAAAAATAAAGGAAAGCCTGTTGCTTCACCTAAAATCAAGCCTTCTCCTACCCTTAAAACAGTAATCATATCCTGGCTTCTTGAATCAAGGCCTTCAGCGCTTTCTCCTATATGCTTTAAGTCATAAGGATTAGTAATTCGCAATATAATCTGGGAATTGCATTGAGATAAAACTGTAGTGCTTAACTGGATTGGCCTCTGGGAAATCAGGCAAAGTGAGGCGCCGAATTTTCTTCCTTCTCTTGCAATAGTCTGCAGAATGCTTCTGGCAATTGCGCCTTCTTTTGAAACTTGCTGGGGAATGAATTGATGTGCTTCCTCTAATACAAGCAAAAAAGGAGGAATTGCTTTCTGCCTTCTTAAAGCAAAAAGCTTGTTTGCAAAAAAATTGACTATAATTTGTTTTTTCTTTATGTTAATTATATCAGACAAGTCAATTACAGTCATTTTTCCTGGTTCAATTAAATCTTCAATTGAAGGAGAATCAGTTTCTGCAAAAAGATTTAAGGAAACAAGTTCTGCAAACCAAGAATTCAGTACTTTTTCTGTTGCATCCTTTACTTCCTCGTCTTTTGATAATTCATTTCTTATTTCATTCAAAGAATAAGGGCCTAAACCTTCCCTCATTCTTTTTTGAAGCCTTTCAATTATTCTTCCTAAATCTCTTTTCTGCGGCGCGCTTAAACCCGGAAGAATTGAAGCAAACATTCCTGCAGACATTTTTGAGACTCCAACTCGAATATTTCTTGCATTAACTAATTTTGTCTTGGAAGAATAATCTTTGTATTTTTTGTCTGTTACCGGTTCACAAAAAGAAGAATATTCTCCGTGAACATCTAAAACAATTGTTGCAATTCTTCCTTGCTCTTTTTTTCTGCTTAAAAGTTCTTCCAGCATAACGCTTGTAAAATAAGATTTTCCAAAACCCGATTGAGCCAAAATAACACAGTGTTTACTCAACAATTTATTCATGCTTAATTTTACTTCAGTGTCATGGTATTCTACTTTGCCTAAATTTAATCCGTTTTCGTCAAAAGAAAAAAACTTTTTCAGGTTTTTTTCTGAAGCAACCCTGACTTTAGTGCCAGGAGAAGGAGGAAAAGTAGAACGCTTGGTTAAACTTTCTGTAAATACCCCTAAAGGCCTTGTTTCTGCAACCAAAAACTCCCATTCACTGCTGGGAAATTGTTCATTTAATTTTAAGCCGTTGGATTCAAATTCTTTAACTGAATCAGCTCTCTCAAAATAACGGTTTGTTTTGATTACATTATTTACTAAAGCAATTAAAGTTCCTTCAGAGTAATCCATTTCAACAAACTGGCCTCTATGCACTGGTTCATTTGAGTCCACTACAAAATTTACTCTGCTTGGGCTAGGCGAATCCAAAGTAGAGATAACTGTTCCGATTTCTTCTTTCATCATTTAATGGAATGTTAAAGACTATTTAAAAGTTTTTAGTGTGCAATGCCGGTGAAAAAAGATTTATTAAAGTTTAAGAAGTTATTTATAATAGTAAACGAGATACCAAAAAATTTTGTCAGGCAAATTTTATGAGAAAAAACAGAGGAACCCCTAAACTTAAACCTAACATCGCAGGATTTATAAAAAAACAGTCTAATCAAGGATATTATACTAAAGAAATTAACCAAGCTGTTTTGAGTGAATTTGGTAAAAAAGCATGCAGTCAGAGTGCTGTCAGGGCACATGCAAATATAAATAATAGAATGCCGAAAATTACTGCTAGAAGAATGCTAAAAACCAGAAGAGTATTAAATGAATTGAAAATAAAGTTTCCTCATGAAGTACTGAAAAGATTACAGAGATATTACTATACAGTAAAACGCTTCCCTTCGCTGTCTGAAAGAACTATTGTAATAACAATTAACACAATCCTGAATAATCCTAAAAAACCTTACAGGCAGTTACACAAAGAAATAAACCAAAAACTTAAACAAGATAAATCAAGCCACAAAGGGATAACTTTGCAGAAGACAATGCTGGAATTATTAAAAATAGCATATTCTCCTGAAGAACTTCTTGAAATAGAAAGAAAAAAGATAATAAACAGAAAAGAAACTACTGGAAAAGGCAGAGGGTCATATAAAGGCTTAGAAAAATTATACCCTTATATAGTTAGAGCAATAGAGAATTACTCAAAACAAGGAATGAGTGCTTCAGAGATTAGGAGAGAACTTAGATTTAAGTATGGAAAAGAACACGATCACACTGAACATACAATTAGAAAATACATTGAAAAATACAGGCAAAAAAAAAGGAAAAAACAGAAAAAAGTTCAAAAATAAAAAAAATTATTTGAATTCAATTACTTTATTTAGTTCATTCAAAGAAGAAATTACTGCATCAGCTTCAATTTTTCTTCCTTTATGTTTTCCTTTACGGTCAATTAAAATGGTTTTTAGTCCGGCATGCTTTGCTCCATGCATGTCTGTTCTTAATGAATCCCCAATCATTACTGCTTGTTCTGGTTTAAGTTTAAGTTTATGCAAAGGTAAACGGAAAATTTGAGGATGAGGTTTAAGCAGGCCTACCTCACAAGAAAGAATTATTTCATCAAAATATTTCTTGAAGCCAAAATGATTGAGTATTTTTTTGAAACCAAAACTTTCACAGTTTGAAACCAAAGCGGTTTTGAAATGCTTTTTTGTTTTTGCAAGCATTTTCTCTGATTCAGGAAAAGGCTTGTCATGCTTTAATGCATGATTCCACAAAAAATCAAGGTCTCCTAACAAGATTTCGCCTGAAGGAATAGAAAAATGATGCAAAAGCTTTGAGTAAAGGTGCTCTAATGATTCAAATTCTTCCATCATTATTGCTTTCTCGCATTCCTGCAAGAATTGGGAATGAGTTAATTCATTTAATCCAAAACGAATCTGCATTTCCCTGAAAATCTCTTTGTCTGAATCAGTAAAAGCAATAGTATTCCATAAATCAAAAAAAACTGCTTTAACTTTTAATTTACTCATTCAATCAATAAAAGAAAAAACAAAAAACAATATTAATTAATTGTTTGTAAATTAAGCTTTCTCCCATTGCTCATCTTCTTTGTTATCCCATAATTCTTGCATTTTCTTTTTTTGAATTTCTTTCAAAAATTTGTCAAATTGTTTTTTATTATCTGGTTTATTCATATTAAATCATCATCAAAAAGGCCTTGAGTTTCTCCTTAAAGCCATGAAAGCATTATCTCTTCCTAATTTGTCCTGGATTTTATTGAATAAAATTTCAATTTCATTCGGCTTAAGCCTTGCCCTTAAATCAGCTTCAATTAAAACAGAAGGATAAGCATATTCTTTATGCAAAGAAGACAAAGAAAGAATCACTGAAGCTATTTCGTTTGCATAAGGAGTTAATTCTTTTCCGTTATGCAAGAATTCAATTCTTAAAGGCCTATCCAATAAAGAAGGCTTCAAGTAAAAAGCTTTAATTCTTGAAGCCCATTTTTCATTGAAGTCATTTAAGATTGGATGTTCTTTGATTGAAGAAGAATAATTAAAACAAAAACTGCGCTGATTTTTTGCAAGCAAATAATCCAATAAACTTGAATCAAAAAAAGAGTCAAGTGAACTGCCTGACATTAAATGGTTTTTTTCAAGAATTTCTTTCTGCAGAATGCTTCTAAACCTTGATCCTCTGGAATCCTCTACTGTTGCAATCAAATTACAGGAATTTTCTTCTGCAGTCTGGTACAAGGATTCAAATAATTTAATTAAAGAAGAATAATCTGAATGAAGTTGAGACTCTTTTCTTGCTTTATCTGCATACTGGGGAATAATGCTTCCGTCAATCAAACAATAGTCTGGCTTGAATTCTTTAATGACTTTTTTTGAACACGAAATTTCTTCTTTTAATCTCATCAAAGACTTATTGCATTCAAATTCATCGTTTTCTAAAGTATTGCTTGAAATAAACGGCAAAGGAAAATCTGTAGGCGAAGGAAAATACTCTGCTTTCTCTAATTTGTTTTTTTTGTAGGAAAAAATTGCTGAAACAGTTTTAATTAAAATAATGTCAATTGAATGCATTCTTTTTCCAACAAAACCTGAATCAGTTCCTGCAATCTTATGGTTTAATTCTGCAGGAAAAACTTCAAAAGCAAAAGAATCTTCAAGAAGTTCACTTGAATTAAATTCGCTTAAATTTTTTTCCTTTTTTAATTCAGCTAATTTCCCTGCAATACCTTTCTTTTTTGTTTCATTTCCTTTAATTGAAGAAACAGCATTGTTTATCAAAGAATTCAGGTTCATACAAAAAGAAAGGCTTTGTTTCTTTAAAAAACTTTTCAGAGGAGACTGCAGGTGAAAAATAACCGCTAAAAAGAAAGAGTCATACAATTTCTTCAATTGTTTCAATGAATTTTTTAGTGAAAGCCAGCATTTTTTCTGCCTGTTCTTCATTTGGATTATAGCTTACATCATATTGCGTGTGAGTTCTTTCAGCCTTGTATTTTTCCAGCAATTCAATTTCTTCAGATTTTATTTCAGGATATTTTTCTTCAAGATAGCGTATAATGCATTCATGGCTTTTCTCCCTAAAGCCGTCCCTGAAAAGCAATGCCCTTGCAGCATGAAATAATGCAAGGTAAGCAACAATTACAACAGAATTAATCCTGTCATCTTTAAAATTTATTTTAGCTTCTTCAAACAGTTGTTTTGATTTTTTAATGCTTTGCAGTGCTTTTTCCCTTGAAGCAGGAACTCTTTTTAAAAGACCTTTTTTAACGCATTCATTGAAATCAATCACAAGCCTTCACCAAATAAAACAAAAGAATTATGCAAAACACAATAAAAAACAAAATCTTTTTCTTTTAATTCTTTCAGTTTTTTTTCTGTTAAAACAAAAATGCTTGCTTCAATTTTTGAGCCCTTAAATAATTTTCTAATTTCTGCAACCCCTTTCTCATTTTCTTTACCGGTTTTTATCCATAAATCAATATCGCTTTCTTTAGTGTTTGTTCCGTCAGCCCAGCTGCCATACAATCCAATTCCATTACAGCCATCAAACAGGCTTAATGTTTTTTTTGTTAGTTTAATTGATTCAAGGAATTCAATGTTAAGCAATATCTTCAAAGCCTTTATAACAGGATGCAAAAAATCAATTTTATTTTTTTTAATTAAACCTTTTTTTTTAAATAAACGAATAGTTCCTGAAACAAGAGCAGGGCTTACTTTAGCTTTTCCTGCTGTTTCCCTTACTTTCAAATTTACTTCAGTTTCAAACAAAAAAAGTTTAACCAGCCTGATTCTTTCAGGAGAAGAAAGCAGTTTTGATGCAATCACAACAAAAATAAGTGTTTACAATATAAAAACATATTGTTCACAAAACAAAAACAACAGATGCCTGAAAAACAAAAAAATTTTGCAGGATTCATTTCCTGCACACATAAATATAAAAGTCTGCATCAGGATTAAATTCTTTTTTGTAATCAGAAAACTGCTGTATTTTTTTGAAGCCTGCTTCTGCAAGAAGTTTTTTCATTTCATTTCTCCTGAAAGGATACAAAACAAGATTGCCTTTGTTTTTTTTGTTTTTGTCAGAGTATTCCATTACAACCCTGTTTTTTTCTATTTTTATTGGATAAGCATGCACTTTTTTTCCGCAGTAAACAAATTTTCCTGAATACCTGAAATTTCCTTTAAGGATTTCATCTTTTTCGTCAAGAAAATACTGGTAATTCCTTTCATCAATAACCAGAATCCCGTCTTTTTTGAGGATTTTATAAAACTGCCTTAAAGTATTAAGCTGGTCTTTTTTGCAGAACAAATAAGTCAATGAATTGCCAAGGCACAAAACAGCATCAAAGCTTTCTTTATCGTAATGCCTGCCTAATTCCCTCCAATCAAAGCTTGAAATGTTTAATTTGACGTTTTCTTTTCTTGCATTCTCCTGAGCTTTCTTGATGAACTCCAAATCAAAGTCATTGCTTGTAACATCAAATCCTTCTTTTAGAAGGTAAATTGAATCACAGCCGTCGCCTAAACAGGAATCAAAAACAGAATTAACCTTGTTTTTTTCAAGAGTTTTTTTCAGGAAACCGTTTTCGCCTTGTCTTCTCTTACTCCAGTCAATAAAATCAGGCCATAAGTTAACAACAGCCTTAGAATTATAGTTTTCAGCAACAATAGAAGACATAATATACATAATGTGTTTTTTCTTTAAATAAAACTTTTTTATGATTTTTTTGACAAAAAGACAGTTTTTATAATGTTTTTATCTTAAAGTAAAATATGGGTGAAAAGTTTTACCTTGACTTAAAGGACAGGAAAATTCTTTCTTTTTTGGATTTTGATTCAAGGATGACTGTTTCAGAGTTAGCCAAAAAAACTGGTTTAAGCAAGCAGTCAGCTGACTACAGGATTAAAACTCTTTTAAGGAAAGGGATTGTTGACGGTTTTTTTCCTGTAATCAACAGCCCAAAGCTTGGATACATTTACTGCAGGATTTTTGTGCAGTTCAAAAGCTTAAGCCAGTCGCAGGAAAAAGAACTCAAAAAATACGTTTTTGGAAACAAAAAACTTTTTTGGGCTTTTTCTTTGGGGGGAACGTTTGATTATTTGTTTGTTTTCTGGGTTAAAAGCTTAACAGAGTTTGAAGAAATAAATTTTGAATTCCAGCAAAAGTTTGGAGGCATTACAATTAACAGGCTTGAAAACGTTATAACCAATGTAATTCATTTATCGCATAAATGCTTTATTGAAAAACCTGAAATTAAAAGGTTTGACTTAAAAGAATCAAGTGAAGTCATTAAAACAGATGAAACAGACAGGAAAATAATGAAGTCTCTTGCATTGAACGCAAGGGTTTCAGTTAATGAAGTATCAGAAAAAACAGGCATTCCTGCAAAAGTTGTTTCTTATAGAATAAAAAAACTTGAAGAAAAAGAAATAATTGCAGGCTACAGGCCCATAATAAATTACGGCAAGCTTGGATTAACGCATTTTAAAGTCTTTTTTAATTTCAGTCTGAAAAACATTAAAGAATTTGAAGAATTTGAAAAATTCCTTTTATCTCATCCAAAAGTGATTTTTATTGTTCATGGAATTGCAATGCCTGGAAGCCTTGACATTGAACTGCTTGCAGAATCAAATCAGGATTTCTTTGAATTCATCAAGGAATTAAAAAACAGGTTTCCTAAGCTGATAACAGATTACCAGTATTTGATTTACACTAAAACCATCAAAGTCAATTATGTTTCTTTTTACTGAAAAAAGTTATGGCTAAAAAACAAGAAAGGTTAATAAACTGCACGCACTTATACTTTTTTTTGTGAGAACATGAAAGCATTAATTGAAGTAAACGAATTAAAACAGGACTGGAGTCCGCCGTTCCAGAAAAAAAAAGAAATAAAAGAAATTGAAGTAGAAGAAGGTTCAGCATTTGAATCAAACGGCAACGGAGGAAATGTTTTCAGACTTGTTCAAATCGGAAAAGACAGAATCCTAGTAGAATACGATGTAGGTTATACAAACAAAGGGCATGTTCATCCGGTTAACAGGCAGTTATGGATTGCAAGAGGAGAAAAAGAAAGTTTTTCTCAGTTATGGGGAAATGATGGAGTAACAAAAACTTTAACTTTAATGGAATTGAAGTGAAATAATGGGATCAGAATGCGGATGCGAGTGTTGTTGTGAAGAACCAGAAACAAAAAAGAAAACTGTAAAGAAAAAAACAGCAAAGAAAAAATGATTTTTTCTGAAATGCCTTAAAGGCATGTTTTTTAATTTCTTTTATTCTCTATTTCTTTTCATGGAATTCAAGCAGGCAATAGTGGTTAGAACTGATTTAAAGATGGGCAAAGGAAAGACTGCAGCCCAATGCGCTCATGCTTCAATTGAAGCAATGGAAAAAACAAAAATAAAGTTTCCTGACTGGGTTGAAGAATGGAAATTAAGCGGAACACAAAAAGTTGTCCTTAAAGTAAGTTCAGAAAAAGAATTGCTGGAATTATTTGAACAAGTGAAAAAAGAGATTCCGACTGCTTTAATCAGGGATGCTGGAAGAACGCAAATTGAGTCAGGAACAAAAACCTGTATTGGAATAGGCCCTGCGCCAGAAAATTTAGTGGATAAATACACTAAAGAGCTTAAACTACTTTAATTTATTTTTCTGAAAGCTTTTTACGATAAAATCTCCAGTAAAAAGCCATCATTTTAGGGCTGACATTAGGCTGAATATTCATTAATTCTCTTCTAAAATCTTTCAATGAAATCAGTTTTTGTTTGGCAGTTAAACCAGCAACAAAATTTCTTATAGACTCGTTTGGGGCGGTATGAACAGGCTGAATGCGTGTCCTTCTGCCAACAAACCTTATATTTAATGGCATATTAGCCAAAGGATTTATTGACCTTTTAATCTGCCTTACTTTTTTTGTCATTTCAACCAAGAAGAATTGATTCAGCAAAGGTTTTTATAGTAAAATGCCTTAATATTTGAATGGATTTGGAATTAATAATAAAAAACGGTTTTTCTTGGATTCACGACCAAAAAGTTTATTCTTATTTGATTGCATTGCTTGTAATAGGCTTTGCTTCTCTTGCAGGAATCTCTTATTTAACGCAAATTTTTGCTGACAGCATTCTTTCATTTAATAACATAAGCATTTTTGCTTCAAATCCTCTTGCATTGTTAAGTACCTTAATGGAGTTTGTTTTTGCAGTAATTCTTTTATCGGTTTTTTTTGGTTTAATTCAAGGCTTTGTATATTATTTAATTGTATTAAAGGGAATGAATTACTATAAAATAAAAACAACTGAATTTAATGCAGTAAAATATGTTAAGCTGATTGTATTGACAATTGTTTCAGGATTGCTTGCATTGATTTCATTTCACGAAAAAAAATTCTTTTTTGCTTTTTTAGGGGTAATAGGGTTGTATGTTCTTACATTGATTCTGGCAGTAATGGGCCAGACGATTTCATTGATTTTTTTACTGCTTGCAGTTCTTGCAACAATAATTTACTCTTTTATTGTATTTTATAATTCAATCAGGCTTTCAATGAGTGTTTTTGTTTTCCTTGAAAAAGAACAAGGAATATTTGAGTCAATAAGAGAAAGCTGGAATTTAACTCAAGGAAAAGTAATTGATGTATTTATTGCAACATTAATTATAGGAATTATTGTAATGGTTATTGCATGGATTTCAGGTTATTTAGGGGAAATGCTTTCATATATTTTTTTCCCTGAATTAATGAATCCAAACCAGGCAGACCCTTTAATTGTTTTATCAATGCTAAAAGAAAACCTTGGGGCAATGACTTTTATTTCAAGCATTCCTGCAATAATAGTTGGAATGGTAATGGAAGTTTTTACTGCATACTGTTATGCAGGAATCTATTTTCAGGTTAAAGGAAAAAAAGCTATTTAATTAGTTCCAACCCCAATGTTTTTGATTAACATGAAGAAAGGTTTTATTGACAGGCTTTACTGGGTAATAGAAAACTCTGACCTGCTAATTGAAGTGGCTGATGCAAGGTTTCCGGAAAAAACACGCAATAAAAGAATTGAAGGGCAAATCAAAAGAAAAGGAAAAGAATTAATTATTGTATTAAATAAAAGTGACTTGATTTCAAAAAATAACGCGGGAAAAATTAAAAAAGAAATACAAAAAGAATTTGACTGCGTTTTTGTTTCTTCAGTAAAAAAACAAGGATTCAAGAAATTAAGGGAAAAAATTATGATTGCAATAAAAAATTCAGGAGACACCATAGGAATAATTGGTTACCCTAACACAGGAAAAAGTTCTGTGATTAACTCTTTAAGCAAAAAAAAAGTCAGGACTTCAATTACTGCAGGATACACCAGAGGCCAACAGGTAATTAATGCAGGAAAATTCAAATTAATTGATTCTCCTGGAATTATTCCAATGGAAGAAAGAGAAGAAAACGAATTAGTGTTAATTGGCGCAAAAAACCCTTTTCATTTAAATTATCCAGAAGAAGCAGCAATAAAATTAATTGAATTATTAAAAGAAAAAAATCCTAAAGCATTAAAAGAATTAGGCGCAAAAGAAGAAAAAGATTCAGATAAAATACTTGAAGAAATTGCAGTAAAAAAAGGCAGGTTAATGAAAAAAGGAATTCCTGACATAAAAGCTGTTTCAAAACAGATTTTATTGGACTGGCAGAAAGGAAAAATCAAAATGTAAAAGTATTTAAAAAAAAATTTTAACTTAATAAATCAAAATCTAAAAGTATTTAAATAACTCTTAACCTAATTAAAACAACAATACTTTTTGGAGGTTTAATATGAATAAAAAAATTTTGATTCCAGTTATTTTATTGCTTTTAACAGTAGGTTTTGCCGGATGCCCTCAACAGCCAAACGGAGACAAGGGAAACCCTGAAATGACTTTACAGGAAATTCTTGCAAAAGGAAAAAACATTGACAACATTGAATATGATTTAGTGGTAATCAAGCCTTTTCCAGTAACAGCAAAATTCTATCAAAAAGGAATTAAAGTCAAAACAGAAACAAGCTTTTTAGGGCAGACTCAAATAACAATCTTTAACGGCGAAAAAATTTATACTTATGATTCAGCAACAGACACATATTATGAAACATCCGCTGAAGGAAGCTCAACAGGATTAGACTTTAAGGATTTTAGTTCACAGGCATTAAATGACACTGAATTAAAAGAAATAGGAAGAGAAACAATAAACAATATGCCTGCAAGAAAAATTGAATTCAATTACAAAGAGCCTTCAACAGAAGAAAAAACAAAAATCAGTGCATGGATTTCAGAAGAATACGGCATTCCAATAAAAATGCTGATGGAAACTTCAATGGGAAGCGCAGAAATGGAATTAAAAAACATCAAAACAGGTTTAGTTTCTGATTCAGTTTTTGAGATTCCAGCAGACAAAATTAAGCCAATAGAAGAAATGTATTCATAAGCATTTCTTCTTTTTCTTTTTTTAAATTACACAATATTTATTAATGCAAAGCTCGTTATTATTTCCGAGAAAAATGAAATTAAAAGGCAATGAAACAAGCATAATAGAAATAATAGAAAAAATGGTCAAAGAAGGCAGGCCACAAAAAGAAATAATTGCAGAATTAAAGGCTTTAGGAATAAAAGAAGAACAAGCAAGAAAACTACTTTTATTAGGCGAAGCAGACACATTTGCTTTATTAAAAAACGAAATAAGAAAAATAGTCAAAGAAGACATGCAAAAAGAAGAAGAATTATTCAGAAAACTAATAGTAGAAATAGTAAGAGAAGAAGAACAAAAAGTAGAAGACAGCCTTTCAAGGCAAATCAAAGAATTAGGATTAATAATTGAAAGAAAAATGAAAGAAGAAGAAAAAGACGGTAAAAAAAAAGAAAAAATGAAGGAATTAATGAAATTGTTAAGCAAGCCTGAAACAACTCATGGAATAAAATTTGATTTTGAATCAGAAAAACTACAAAAAGAAAAAAAGAAGGGAGCCTTAAAAGAAGTTAAATTATAGGTGAAAAAATGGTTCAAGAAAAAGAAGCAAGCATTATTGAAACAATTACCAAAATGGTAAGAGAAGGAAAAAGCGAAAAAAAAATTGTCTCTGAACTAAAAACTTTAGGAATAACAGAAGAACAGGCAAAAAAACTTTTATTGTTAGCAGAAGCAGACACCTTTGATTTACTTAAAATGGAAATAAAAAAGATTGTCAGGCAAGACCTTGCAGCAGAAGAACCATGGATTAAAAAGTTTATTCAAATAGAAACAGAAATTGAAAGCAAAAAAATCTCTCAAGATTTATTAAGAGAAATGAGCAATGACTTGGATGCATACAAACAAAAAAGAGACAAAGAAACAGAAAGCTTTAAAGACATGGTTTTAAGCAAAATAAACATTTTTCAGACAAAAGTGAATTCAAATATAATGGCTTTAACTGGAGTGATTTCAAAGCTAAAAGATTCAACTGTAAAAATAGACGAAAAAGTTGATATGGCCCAACTTGATTTAACTGAATTAAGATTAAAAGGAACAGCAAAAAAATTACAGCTCTTACGTTTTACTTTGATTGGCTCTGGAGTAATTTTTGGCTTTCTTGCATTTTATTTTGCTTTTGTAAATATTTCCGGCGGATTAAGCGATTTAGGGACAGTAAGCATTTTTTTTGGAATGATAATAGTTGCTTTGGCTTTGCTGTTTATGGCTTCGAAAACCTAAAAAATTAGTTTTTACTCTATTATTTGATTCTTTACTTTATGGTATTCTTCTAAATTGTTTTTGGCGTTCTCTAACAAAATCCTGTTTCTGATGCCTTTTTCTTTGCTTGACAAATAACTGATTTTGTCAATTAATTCTTCCATTACAACCTGCATTTAAACCACTAAAAAAAGTGTTTTTATCCTTATAAATTAGGCGAAAAAGGGCTTTTAAAGATAATGTTTTGCTGGAATTCATTCCCTTAAAACAGCCTGTTTTCCAAGAATGACATTAAGGTTTTGCGACCTCTTAAAGGCTTCTTTTCTTGAAATAGCATAAGATTTGGGTTTTCTTGCAAAGTGTTCTGGCTTCAAAAAAAACCAGCCTTTGTTTGGCATCTTCCATGCAATAAAAATCTCTGTTCCGGAGATTTCACCCCATTTAATTAATTCAGCCATCTGCTCAATTGAAATATTCAAGTAATTTGAATTCCATGCCTTACATTCAAAAGAAATCTTTTTTTTTGGGCTTAAAGCAACAATATCAGGAGAAGGCAGTATTGTAGCGCCTGAACCGGCAATTCTAACACAACCAAAACCATTATCATAAATTATTTTTAATAATTCTCTTTCGGCATTAGCGCCTTTATTGTAATGAGCCATAAAATATACCTTTAAAATGCAGGTTCGACATAACATTTTATATGCGTTTGTTTTATTAAATCTTAATAGAATTAGAGTTTTTTAATTCAATTTAAATTAAATCATCAAAAAATTAAATTTAAATGAAAGAAATAATTGAAGTTCATGTAAAGCCAAACTCAAAAAAATTTGAGGTTTTGGGTTTTAATGCATGGAATAACTGCCTTGAACTAAAAACAAAAGAAAAAGCAGTTAACGGCAAAGCCAACAAAGAATTAGAAAAAGAATTAACAAAAATACTTAAAACTGAAATAAAAATAATTCAAGGCAAAAAATCAAAAACAAAAAAAATTCAATTAAACAAGACAAAAAAAGAAATTAAAGAATTAATTAATTCACAACAACAAGAACTCTAATTCTGCCCTTTCTTTTTCGAAAAAGAAAAGTGCAAGTTGCCCAAAAGAAAAAAGGGTAAAATTGCAAGTTGCAATTTAATGCCCGAAAAAAGCAGCTTGTTTAAACAAGATGCAAAAGCTTTCAAAAAGGCAACAACAAAAATTCAAAAAAGGTGAAATTAATGGGTAAAACATATATTAATACAGTTAAATACAACATTAAAGCAAAATTTGAAATAGCAGGTTTAGTTGACAAACATGATGTAATTGGCGCAGTATTTGGCCAAAGCGAAGGATTAATCGGAGAAGACTTGGATTTAAGAGAACTCCAAAAAAACGGGAAAATAGGAAGAATAGATATTTTTCCAGAACCCAAAGACGGAAAAACAATTGGAACATTAGTAGTTCCTTCTTCTCTGGATATGGTGCAGACTTCAATTCTTGCAGCAGCAATTGAATCAATAGAAAAAGTAGGGCCATATGAATCAAAGTTTGCAGTAGAACAAATAGAAGACACTAGAACAAACAAAAGAGAAGAAATCAAAACCAGAGCAAAAGAATTATTAAACAAATTTTTGAAAGACAGTTCTCCTTCAACTGAAATGGCAGACGAAGTAAGAGAATCAGCAAGAATTGCAGGAGTAACAAGCTGGGGAACAGAAAACCTTCCATGCGGGCCAGAAATAGAAAAAGAAACAGAATTAATTGTCGTAGAAGGAAGAGCAGATGTTCTTAACTTATTAAGAAATAACGTAAAAAACGTTATTGGAATAAATGGCTCAAAAATTCCTGCTTCAATTATTCCGTTATTAAACAGAAAAAAAGTGATTTTGTTTACTGACGGAGACAGAGGCGGAGAATTAATTCAAAGACAGTTAATGCAGCAGGCAAAAATTGACTTTATTGCAAGAGCTCCGGATGGAAAAGAAGTAGAAGAACTCTCAAAAAAAGAAATTACTGTTGCATTAAGGAAAGCAATTCCTGCAAAAGACATTTCAAGAAACCAGACTTTCTTAAAAGAAAGAAGTTTTCCTCCAAGAAGCACTGGCTTTACTCCAAGAAGAAGCTTTGATTCAAAAAACAGTTTCAGCAGAAGCCCTAGACCATACCAAAAAGATTTTCAGCCAACAAGATCTTTTGCAACAAGAAGACCTTTCAGCCCTTTTACTGAAAAAAGAGATTCAAATTTTAGTCCATTTGAAGAAAGAAAACCAGAAGCTTTTTCGGCTCCTGCAACACCAGAAGAAAAAACAAAATTTGAACCAAAAATGAATGAAATAAAAGGAAAAATGGATGCAGTAATGTTAGATGAACAAGGAAAAGAAATCAAAAAAACAAAAATAAGAGAATTAGTTCCAGTACTAAAAGAACAAAAAGAAATTCATTCAGTATTATTAGACGGAATAATAACCAAAAGACTAATAGAAGAAGCAAAAAAGCATTCAGTAAAATACATTATTGGAGTAAAAAAAGGCAAAATAGAGGAAACACCAGAAATAAAGACATTGGTAATGTAATACAACTGTTCCGTCAGTTGAGTGCGGTGCGCAACGTAAAGTTGCGCTAGCACGGCTTTATGCCGTGCCTCGTGCTCAAACGGCGAAACGTTTGGGCCCGTGGTCTATTGGTATGACGTCACGCTTACAACGTGAAGACAGGCGGTCCGATTCCGCCCGGGCCCAAACAACTTTTTGACAAAAAAAAAGATTTACCAAAAAAAAAAGCAAAAACAAAACAATTAAATATTCTGATTCTATATTATTATCATCAAATTAAAGGAGGAATTAAATGGACAACAAACATAGAGCAGTATTATTTTTCGGAGTAATGTTTTTTGTTTTAATTGTGACAATTTTTTGGACATCAAACAACGCTCAAGGAACAGCAACAAAAGTCCTTAAAACACAAGAAGACCAAATCAACAGAGCAAAAGGATGCGCTGACCTTTGCGATCAATTAATTATTTCAGGACAAGTTGACTGTGAATGGATTGAATGCCATCAAAGATGTTATGCAGATTCAGGCTCTTATCCTTACTGCCAGTCAAACGAATAAAGGTAATTTTATGAGATGTTTAAGGTGCGGGGCACAAATGCTTTTACAGAGAACAGAAAAAAGAGGAAAAGAAAACATTGAAGTATGGCAGTGCCCTTCATGCGCTAAAATTTCTTTAGAGCCAAGCCAAAGCAAATGGGTTAAATTTGATGAAAAACCACAGTTTTAATTAATTTCCTCTTAAATCTTATTTTACGCGACTGTGGTTCAGTGGTAGAATTGGAGCTTGCCA
>JAHJUD010000069.1 GCA_018829335.1 Microcaldota archaeon
AATTTTTTTGAATTCTTTTTCTTTTAAAATTAATGTGCTTAACCCTAAAATGGTTTTTCCGCCTATTGCTGTTCCTCCTGCATGAATTATTTTTTTTCCTTTAACTGAAACAAAAGCTGTTCCTGTTCCTGCTGAAACCGCCAAAAAGTTTTTTTCTTTTGAAAGAAAAGCAGAACCTGAAGCAATTGAATCGATTTCATTCACTTGGATAAATTTTTTTTCTTTGCCTGATTTTTTTTCTTTTTTTTGCATTTCAATTGCTTTTCCTGAAAAAGCCCCTGTTAAGGCAATTTTTTTTTCAGAAAAAAAAGAATCAGAAAAAAATTCTTTGATCTGTTTTTCAGTGTTTTTTTCGCTTAAAAAAATTCTTTTTTTTCTTTTGATTTTTCTGTTCTCTATCTGAATTGCCTTAAATGAGCTTAAGCCTAAATCAACCCCTATCATAAAAATCATTTTTTTAAGACAGCTCTATCGAGCGAAGCGAAGATAGTGCGCCGTTGCTCGCGAGCGGAATCGCGATGCAGGAGACAGGATTCGAACCTGTGTAGGCACTAAGCCACTACCTCCTAAGGGTAGCTCCTTTGGCCTCTCGGACACTCCTGCAAAAGCATGTTAATTGCTCTTATCCTTTCAGGATTTTTAGGTAAATAATTTCTGTCTAAAACATATTTTAACCTTTTTATTTCGCTTTTCTTTATTTTGAAATCAGTTTGAGGATATTTGTTGTTTATCAGGTATGTTCCATGGTTTTTTGATTTAATACCTAATTTATTAAGCAATTCCACTAAGTCATTTACTAATTTTTCGCTTCTAAAAGTGCAGCCTATTGAATTGCCATGTTTTCCTATGTCGCTGTCAATTAATCCTGCAAAGAAGGGAACAGAGTCATTTGGTTTTAAATTTTTTATCGTGTCTGGAATGTGAGCTTTAATACTTTTTTTCCCTGAAGGCAATCCTATTATTCTTGTAAAAAACCTGAATACTGCTTTGTTCCTTATTGTTAACTGCCAAGCTTGATGGTAAAAAATAGGGTGAATTTCTTTTATTTCAAACATTTCTTTTATCAATGGAGTTATTGTTCTGAAAATAAAATCTTTACTTCCACAAAAATAAGAAACTTTATAATCAAAGTTGTTTTCTCCTTTTCTTTTTATTATTGGAAAGCAGCCATCTCCAAGCAAAAGACCTGCTAAATAAAAAACATCCGAGTGCATCTTGTCCGGAAGTCTGATCACTCCTCGTGTAGTGCTTGAAATATATTTTAAATTTTTTTTTATTTCTTCTATTTCCTTTTCACAGTTGAATTCTTTTAATACAGTAATTGCTATTAAGGGTATTGAAACTCTTCCTAAAATCCAGTCCTTTATTGTATTTTTGGATAGTTTATATGGAATTAATTTTGCCCATTTTTCAATCCAATTCACTCCAATTTCCTTTCTGAGTTTTTTGTTTATTTTTTTTAGCTGAAAGTTTATTTTTAGTGCTTCAAAATTCTTTTGTTCTGGTTTTTCACAATATTTTGGAATAATGCTGTACGCCCTCAGGCATTGTCTTAAGTTTAAATCCTCATCTGAATAGTGTAAATCAAGCAAATTAAATCTCATAATAAAAAAAGCTTTTTTGCCTTTATAAGCGCTTCCAGAGTATGCTGCCGGTAAAAACACTTAAATTAATGTTTTTTTATGCTTTTTGCATTGATTCTGTTTAAATATTTTTCTTGAGGGAATTCTTGCATGAAAAGAGTAATTAATTTTTTTATGCCAAAAGAAGATGTTTTTTTTGACTTACTTAAAAAACAGTCTTTGACTGTTTTTGAGGCAGGAAAACTGTTTGGCAAATTAATGCGGGATTTTGATGATTTAAGCTTAAAGGAAAAGCAGGTGCGTTTCAAGGAAATAGATAAACTAGAGCATGAAGCAGACAATTTAACTCATGAAACAGTAAAAATGCTTCACAAGAATTTTATTACTCCAATTGACAGGGAAGACATCCATAATTTAACTGAATTACTGGATGATTTAATTGATTTAATGGAAGACATTTCCAGAAAGCTTTTACAGTATGGCATAGAGGAAATTCCAAAGAATTTGTTTGATTTGTCTGTGATTTCTTTAAGGTCTTTGCATGAAGTGCATAATGCAGTAAGCTGTCTGAAGAAACCTGGTTCAATCGGAACCCATTTAATTAGAATTCATGAACTTGAAGATGAAGGAGATGAAGTTTATTATAAGGCCATAACTGCTTTATTCAAAAAAGAAAAAAACGCAGTAAAAATAATTAAGTTAAAGGATTTGTATGAAGAAGTGGAAACGCTTTTGGATAAAACTCAGGATGTTGCATGCGTAATTGAAGGCATTGTGATAAAGCATGCTTGATTCTTTTGTTTTGGTTGTAATTGGAATAATTGTTGCTTTGATTTTTGATTTTGGAAACGGCTTGAATGATGCTGCAAACGCTATTTCAACTGTTGTTGCCACAAGAGTTTTGTCTTTGCGTTCAGCGGTTCTTCTTTCTGCTTTCTTTAATTTTGTTGCTGCTTTTGTTTTTTCTGTTGCAGTTGCAAAAACAATTGGAAAAGGATTGGTTGACCCGTCAATTGTAACTCCAACAATAGTTATCAGCGGCTTGATTGGTTCAATTTTATGGGTTTATGCTTCTTCTTTTATGGGTTTGCCTGTTTCTGCTTCTCATGCTCTTGTCGGAGGTTTTATTGGGTCGGCTTTAATTGCAGCAGGCTCTGAAGTTTTAATTCTTCCTGGAATTTTAATGGTTTTTGCTTTTATTTTTATTGCTCCAATTCTTGGAATGATTGGCTCATTCCTTTTTTCTTTTTTAGTATATCATTTGATTAAAAAAACTCCTCCCGGAAAAGTGAATAACTGGTTTAAAAGGCTTCAGTTGATTTCTGTTTCAGTTTATTCTTTAGGTCACGGAACAAATGACGCACAAAAGACAATGGGGATAATTTCTCTTCTGCTTTTTTCTGGTGGTTTTCTTGGAACCCAATTTGATATCCCCTGGTGGGTTATAATTCTTTCTCATACAACCATTGCTTTGGGAACTATTGCAGGAGGCTGGAGAGTAGTAAAAACAATGGGCACTAAAATAACAAAACTTAAGCCAGTGAACGGTTTTTGCGCTGAAACTTCTGGCGCAGGAGTAATTATTGCAAGTTCTATGTTTGGTATTCCTGTTAGTACAACTCATGTTATTTCTGGTTCAATTATTGGTGTTGGATTGACAAAAAGGGTTTCTGCAGTTAGATGGGGGATTGCAAGAAATATTGTCTGGGCGTGGATTTTAACTATTCCTGTTACTGCTTTGGTTGGAGCATTAAGTTATTTGATTTTAAATCCGATAGTTAATGCTCTTTGATCCAAGAAACTTTTTCAGTTTTCTTGCAGCTTTTGCTCTGTGAGAAAACTTGTTTTTTGTTTTTCTTGAATAAAATGCAAGCACTCTTTTTTTTCCTTTTGGAATGAAAATTTTTTCATATGGAAGAACATCTTTTTTTTCATAAAAGACTTTTTCTGTAATTCTCCCATGTAATTTTCCTGAAAACGTTTTTCTTTTTCCTTTTGCGTCAACAAAACAAATTGCTGTAATAAAAAAAGCATTTCTTTTTTTTCCTTTAAGTTTTTCCAGTAAACCCTTAAAATCTAATTTTTCAAATTCTCTTTTTGGTTCTGTTCCGGGAAAATTTTTAAAAGCGTTAAAGTAAATTCCAGTGTCTTCTGTAATCAAAGGTTTTCCAATTTTTTTAAATGCCTGAACTGCTTTTATTTTAGCTATTTTTTCAATTGAATTTAATGCAGGTTCTTTTATTTCTAATTTTTTTTGAATTAATTGAATTTTTTTCCCAAGCACTTTTTGAATTTCTTGCACTTTGTGTTTGTTTCCCGTAACAAAATAAAGTTCCATAAGTGATGAATGTCTAATAATCTTTAAAAGTTGATTTTTTTTTGTTGTGGATAATAGGGCAGAAAATTATTATGGATTGGATTAACCCAACTAATTATATAGGGTTTATAGTCTATTAATTTCAGTAACATATGGAAAAAAACAGGATTTTTTTGGTTTTAGTTGTTTTATTTGTGGCTTGTTTAATTATAGCTTTTAATATTTTTCCATTGTTTTCTGAAACAAAAACATCTCACTACAAAATTGAATCTGATTTTATGTCAATGGAAAAAACAATTAAATCTAATCCTTTTTTACATGAAGAGTCTGTTTTGATTTCTGGTGAAGAGCCTTTGGTTGTGTTGCTTTTTGTTCCAAAAGAGTTGGCTGAAAGTGCTTCTGATGTTGTTTTTTTTGGTGAAAATTTTGAGGTGGAAGTTTTAGAAGATGATCCAATAATAAAGCTTACGCCTTCAGGTTCTGGAACAGAGATAAATTTTGGGGTTATGATAAATAATCCAGTAGACTCTAATTCTGGCAAAGAAATACTTTGTTTGCCGTTAACTGAAGTTTTTGTTAAAGGGTTAAGCAGAAAAGAAAAAGAATTTCTTCTTTCTGGAACTAATGAGTTGTTGCCTGTTTTGTTTGCTGAGAAAACTAGGTTTTTTCAGGAAAGTATTTTGGATGTTGATTTTGATTCAGGTGATCCTTTTTCGGTTATTGCTGAAAAAATTAGTTTTTGGGCTCGAGAGCTTGGAGTGCGTGATTCAAAGCTTGATGCTTTGATTTATGTTTTTAATCCTCTTGTGGATGGTTCTTTTCTTGAGATTCATTCTACTTATCCGGAAGATACAGAAATAAAAATATTAGATAATTCAGGAAAAAATGTAATAATGGATTTGGTTCCGGTTTCTCAGGGAAGTTCGCAAGAATACCCTTTTGGGTATACTAAATATTTTTGGAATGGAGAAAATGAATCAGGAGAATTGGTTTCTGATGGAAGGTATTTGATATCTCTTTCCAGTAAAGGAAAAGTTAGTGAAGTGATTGGAGTTCAGGTTTCTTTGCAGCTTGAAGAATTTGAATTTATTCCAGAAGAATTTTTAATTGCGCCTAAGATAGTTAATGTTTTTTTGAATGATAATACAAAAAGGAATTCTACTTCTGAGCCTTGGTGTATTTTAGATGATGGGGTTCCGTCAAATCTTGAGGCTTTTTTAGCTGAAGGAAATGAAATTTCCCCTAAAATAACTACATCAATGCAGGGAGTTTTATTGTTAAAGCCTTTTATTGCAAGAAAGCTTTTAAGAGAAGGGAAAATGACTTTTGAGGAACAAAATGTTATTGAAGGTTTTGGGGAAATAAAAACTAAACTGGATTTATTAGAGCGTTTTGAATTAGATTCTGTTAATTTCAGCCAGAAAGAAGTTATTGTTTCGCTTGAAGAAAAGGGTGTTTTTGAAAGGGTTCCTTGTTTGCTTAAGGTTTCGGCTGAATTAAATGAAATTCCTGAAACTGAAGCAACTGCTTTTGCCAGAATAACCCCTTTGGTTTTTGATGAATGGAATGAAATTGAATTGCAGGTTCATGTAATTAAGCTTGGCGCTGTGGTTTCTTTGGCAGGAAAAAATGATAAAGTAGGAGAGCTTGTTGCAAGAGAGCATGGCTGGAAGAATATTGTTTTGGAGTCAAAGCCTTATGAAAGCTATTTTAAAAGTAAGAAGGAATTTGATTTTAGTATTCCTGTTGATAAATACAGTTTAAGGCTTGAAAAATATTCTATTAACCTAAAAATTGAACCAGGAATAGGTGTTATTGAATTAGGGGAAGAATATTTGGCGTCTGATTTGGAGTTAATTCGTTTCACTAAAGTTGAGGAAGAAAAAGCTTTTGTGGAAATTATTACTCCGCCTAAGGAAATGAAAGAAAAAATTTTGAATGAAAGAAAAACTGCTGAAATTGTTTTTTCTGAAGAAGATTTTGAAGGAGATGAAATTAAGGAATCTGTTTTTGAGGGAATAACAGTGGAAGTTGGGAAACATTTTGGTGTGGTTTTGGCGGGAGAAGAAAAATTTTTGATTAATAATTTGGGGGTTTCTTTTCATAGGTTTCCTAGGGCTTTGTCAAGTTTGCCTTATTTTTTGGAGTATAGTGTTGAACCTAAAGCTTCAGGCGATACATTAATTCGCTTGACGCTTTATCCTAAAAATGTAATATATGAAATGTTGTCTGATTCTGGTTCTGCCAGCAAAGAGACTTTAGTAATACCTTATGGAAAAGAAGTTCCAAGCGGGCAAAGAACTTTTTCTTTTTCAGGTCATCTTTCTGATTCGAATTTGGATTATATGCCTATGCAGCCTTTTTATTCTTTAATGCTTTTTCCTGGTTCAGGAGACGATTTATATGATTCTTCATCTGGTGGATTTGAATCATATGTCACTATAATAAAAGGAAATATTAGAATCTGCACTTATATTGAACAAGATAATCGCTACTTGCTGCTCAAGAAAGATGAGCTTTTATTGGCGTGCATTAAGCAAAAACTTGATACAATGGAAAAAAGCATTTTTCATGTTGATATATTTAAAGCAAAGGGAGTAAAAGTAACTTCTATACCGTCAATTTCTGCAGGAGATTTAAAGAAGATTTCTGGTTCAGGAAACGCTTTTTCTGATTCCATAATAAAAATAGTTTCTCTTGGCGCAATGTTTGAAGTCACTTTTGATTCTCTTGAAGAAACATCTTTTGACCATGAAATTAAGTTTAGTGAAGTTTTAGATGATGGAAGAAAAGCTGTTTTTTTTCCAGGAAAAGGTGAATTGTTTTTAGGTCATGAAACAATTGCCTCTGATTATCTTTTAGAGAAAACTGAAAAAGGATTAGTTTTGTACTATAATAAAGTTCTTGCTGATGTGATTAAAGCAGAACCTCAAAAATTGCATCTTTCTTTTGAAAACCCTGTTCAAGAATTTGGTTCAACTGAAGTTCGCTTGAAAGATATAGATTTTGCTAGAAAAGAAGTAAAACTTGAAATTGATAATAGAGTATATCCAACAAGTCTGGTTTCAGGCAAGGTTTCTTATACTCCTGAAGCCTTTGAAGGAGAATATGACAGGAGGATTGAATTGCTTAACCCTGAAATAAAGGGTACTCCTGCAATTATTGAAGTTTTTTCTTTGGGTAAAGCGCTGGCAAAAACTGCTTCAAATAAAACAAAAAAAATTGAAAGTGTAAGTTTTCAAGGAAGGGATATTTTTGAGAAAAGCATTGAAGGAACAGGAGTCAGGATTTTATTTGATCCTGTCGGCATCAAACTTACTGTTGAGTCAGAAATTCCTGCAGGAAAAACAGGAAAGCATTTCTCTGAAGTGATTGATCTTTGGGGTGAAGATACAGGAGAAAAAGAATTATTTTCAGGGTTAAGTAAACTTAAATGGAATAAAAAGCCTTGGAAAGCAAAATTAAAGTTTACTTTCAGGGAGACAGGAGAATCTAAAACAGTTGAAATAAGTGAAGAAAACAGAGTTTTTGATGTTGAGAACAAAGAAGGGCAAAAATTTTCGTTTAATGCTTTTTTTTCAAGTGGATTCTTTAATATAAGAGATTTAGAAAATAATAGAAGAATTCCTGCTGAACCTTATTCTGGAGGAGCTTATCATATTAATCACTATCTTGATTTAGAAGTGCTTGAACTTATCAGACCTGCTTATGACCTTGAATATTCTGGACCAAAAAAAAAGGATTTTGAATCTATTCTTAAAGGAATAAATTCAACTAAAGTTTCTTTGCCTATTGATAAAAGTGTTGATTTTAACGGAAAAAATTTTATGCTCAAGCATATTTTAGCAGATAAAATACTTAAAAGAGTGCAGCTTGTGGTTGATTATTCTTCTGTAGTGGATGTTTCTACTGAAAAAATAACTTTTTTTGGAGATATTGGATTAATAGCTGATTCAATTCCTGAAGTTTCTTTTAGTTCAGATATTAGTATAATGGATACAACTGGAGAAAAATACAGGGTTAGTTTTTTGCCTGTTGCAAGGGAGTTAAGGCAGAAAGTAATAGAAGAAAATGAAAAAGAGTCTTTATCTTATTTGTTGATTTTGTCTGATTTTTTTGATTTGCCTGCAAAATCTGAGGTTTTTGTGAATGAGCCAACTGCTGAAGGCATTGAATTAAATCTGAGTAAAAAAACAAAACTGCATGAAGAAGGAATTAGAGTAATAGATAATCTTTATTATGGGAATATTGACGATGATCATTTTGTTGAGCTTGCTGTTGGCAGAATTCCTTTTTCTGATGCTGAAAGTATTTTAAGTTATTTTAGGAATTTGCCTGTTGCAAGGAATTCAGGGAAAATAACTTATGCAGTATATCCTGCTAGATCAGATGTGGCTGTAACTTCTGAACGTGTACTGCATCAAATAAATTTAACTGGAGAATTTCCAAGTGTGAATTATGTTAAGGAAATAAAACCTGATGGATATTTTGCGTATCCAATAAAAGATAATAAACTTAACTTTTTTTCAGAGAGTTCAGACATGTTTTTTTATATTTCGCCTACTGCAGAAGAATTATATGAATTAATTAAGGATTCAGGCCTGTTTCTCTTTAATTCACATGGATTTAGTGACAGTTTTTTGTTAACTAATTCAGAAGAATTCATTGGAGGGTATTTTTCTTCTTTTGTTCCTGAAATGATAAACAGGCCGGCCATTATCGCTAATTCATGTAGTACAGGAATTGAGCTTAGTCAGGCTTTTATTAAAAAAGGAGCTTCAGCTTATGTTGGTGCTCTTTTGGTCTTAAGGGGTCAGTCTAGTTATTTTCCTCTTGATGATGAACTTAAAAGTTCTGGAGACGAATTTAAAGAACTTTTGAATTCAAATAATTGCTATGATTGTGAGCATAACTCTAGGTTTGAAGAAGTTCTGATTTTGTTAGGAGATCCTGTAATAAACTTCCTGCCTGTTCACAAAAGGAAAACAGATTCTAGTTTGACGTATTTTCCAAAAAATGAAGACAATATAGATCCTGATGTTGCAGGGAATTTATTGACAATAAGGCTTCCTTTAATAGATTTGGATGCAGGGCTGACTGATGATAATTCAAGTGTCTTGTTTTTTTTCCTTACAGAACAGGAAAAAAATGAAATCGAAGAAAAAAGATGGAAAGAATTTTCTGTTCAAAGCGAAGAAGAATCACTCGAACTTTTAAGATTAAATCCAAATGGAAGGAATAAAAATGAATTTGCCGGAGACAAACTATTTTACTTTGAAGTAGATTCTAAGCCACATGAAAAAATTTCATTAGAAACAAAAAACATGATTGCAGAAAAATTTAAGGAAAAAGATAACACGTTTTTTGTATTGGATTCTTTGTATTTTTTGTTGCAAATCACTGAAGACAAAGAGAATTATTATATAGAAATTGACTTAGGGCAGCCAATAGGCTTTGAAAAAGATCCTGATTCGCTTAACTTTTATGATAATTCTTCTTTGGTTCCAAAAGAAGTAAAATTTAAAGTTGGAGGCCGTGAGTTTAGTGCCAGTGATTCAACAACAGTGACAAGAGAAATAAACGGCTTTTCAGTGTCAGTAAGTTATAAAGATTTCTTTAAGCTTGTTGAATTCGGTGCTTTAGATCAGCCTTATGAAATAAGTTTTTTTGTTGACGACTCTTGAACAGAAAAAATAGTTTCATAAAACCTTAATTTTCCCAAAGGTTTAAATATACTTTTCTAATCATAAATTATTCACATGAAATATTTTGTTGTTGCTTTTTTGCTTGCCTTGTTTTTGTTTTCAGGCTGTTTAATTCAGCCGCAGGTAACCGTTAAATCAGTAAAAGATTCAGGAGAAACTATTTTGGTTGAATTGCATTCAAACAAGCAGTTAAATGCAAGTGTTAAATTAAAGGATCAATCAGGAAATGTTTTATGTCAGGAAAATGTTGCATTAAATCAAGGAAACACTAGTTTTGGAATGCAATGCATTTTAACTGATTCAGTTGTTGTAGTTGAAGTTGTGGCTGAAGGGGCAGTTTTTTCTGATTCAGTGGAAATTGAATTTGATGGGTCAAATGTTGAAGGCAAAGTTTTGTCTTTAGCTGAAGAAACAATTGAAGGAGAAACTTTAGGAGTATTTAGTTCAAATCTTGCTTTATCAAACCAATGCAATGCCCAACTGTTTGTTAATAATATGAAAAAATATTATGCTTATGTTGTGAGTGTTAATCCAGATGCAACAAATTATTATCCTGAATTGGGTTTAGATAATTTGACTTCAGAACAAATGCAGGAACTACAAGATAATATCGATACTTTAAAACCCTGCAAGATTGCAGTGGAAAAAGAAATAAACCGTTTAGGGAACAGTAAGTATTCAGTTAGTTATTCTTTGATTTCAGAAAACTGTGAATCAACTTTAGGTTATGGTACGCCAACAACTGAAAGAGATGCAGTAATAATTGAAGTGGATGTAAAAAATAATTTAACTGAAGTAACTAAAGGTTCAATGGCAAGTTCTTATAATAATGAAGAACAATTAAGACAACAAATTCAGGCTTACAAATTTTTAGGCCCTTGCATGAAGTACATGCTTTTAGGTGCTTATGTTTCGGTTATTGAGGAACCTTATCAACTTCCTGAGGAGAAAGCATGCAATTATCTTTCTGGAGATATTAAAATTGATTCTTTTGCTGTAGAAAAAGGTTATGTTATTTTGCATTTGACGAATATTTCTAAAGAAGATATTCAGTTCACTGGTTTTACTGGATCTCCTGTTGAATTATCTTGTGATGTTTGTCCTTTAACATTAGAACCTTTAGATTTTACTATTTTGAATCTGCACGGAGACTTTTCTGAATATGAAGAAATAAATGAAGAATTAATCATTTCTTATACTTTAAATGATTTAGAGCATTCTCAAATAGCTGATTGTCAAGGAATTGTTGGGAATTTTATGGAAGAAATTGAAAAAATTAAAACAGACACTGAATTGATTGTAATAACTGAAGATGAATTAAATAAAATTCCAACAGACAATAATATTTCAATTGACGTTAATGTATTAGATGAAAATTTAAATTTCCCTTGATTTTTATTTTTTTTTTCTAAAAGCTTATACTGAAACCTTATCTTTTCCAAAGCTTTATATACTTCTATAGATACATTCTTTACATGAAAAAGTTTATTTTTTTGCCTTTAGTTTTACTGCTTTTTTCAGGCTGTTTAATCCAGCCTCAGGTTAATATTAAAGAAGTCAGTTATGACGGAGAAAACGTTTCTGTAGAATTATATGCTAATAAAGAAATTCAAGCTGAAGCAAAATTAACTAATGAAAAAAGAGAAGTTCTTTGTTCTCAAAAAATGGACTTAAAGCAAGGAAATAATTTAATTAAAGCAAAATGTGATTTAAAAGAAAAAAGTGTTTATGTTGAAATTCTTGCTAATGGACTTATTTTTTCAAAGCTAGTCGAAATTAACTTTGATGAAGGAGTTGATTTTGATGAAACAGAAATTGAAGAAAAAGTTTTAGAGTTAGCTGAAACAACCTTGGAAGGAGAAGTTTTGGGAATTTTTGAAAGAAATTTTTCTGCTGCAGATGAATGCAATGTTGAAGAATTCATTGAAAACATTCAAAAATATTATTCAACTGCTTTGCCGGAATTAAATCCTTATTCTTATAATGATTACAGCAATTTAACTTCACAACAAAAACTTAATTTACAGGAGCAAATAAATAAAACAAAAAAATGCAAGATTAAAGTTGAAAAAAAAATAACTGAAAAAGAAAAAAACAAATTTGAAGTAAGCTATTCTTTGAAATCTCAGGGAGACTGCATTGGATTGTATTCCCAAGAAGATGTAGTTAAAATTGAAGTTGATTTGGAAAAAGGATTAGCTGAAGCAACTGAAGGACAAATGGGAAACTCTTATTCTTCTTTAGACCAGAAAAAATTTTTTGAAGCACTTGATTTAATGGGCGCCTGCTTGCAGGCTTTATTAATGGGAGTGAACATTCCTTTAGACCCGATTCCGGTTGAGCCCACTCCAATAGAACCAGAGCCTGTTCCATTTGACCCTGACGACGCAGTTTTTTTGCACAGGACAACAAAAAATTGTGCAACAGATGAAATAATCAAACCAGAAGAAAAAATTCAGTTAAAAGACTCTCAAGGAAACGGCCTTTACTTTAATTACACTTGTGAAAGCAGGAAACAAGAACAATGCAGTTTTACTGAAAGAAAAAAACTTGTCTTGGATTTGGATTTCGATGAAGGGCAGGGAATTATTGTAAAAGACAAAAGCGAAAACAGTTTTGAAGGAAAAGTTTCTAATCCTGTCTGGGTTGAAGGCTTTACAGGAAAAGCTTTGGAATTCAATAAGACTTCTTTTGTTAAAATACCAAATCATTCAGAACTGCAAATGGACAATTATTTAATTCAGGCAAAAATTAAGGTAACTGAAGAAATAAATTCTTTCCCTGAAATGTATCAGACTATTTTGAGCAAAGAAAATGATTATATTCTGCGTTTTGCCAACGGCCATGATGAAGAAGGAAACGGAAGAATTCTTTCTTCACTGCATTTTGCAGGAAGCGAACAGCATGCCAATGCACATTTTCATGGTTTTGATTATCTTGGAGGCTCTTATGAAGGGCACGAAACAAGCGTAATTAACCTGAATCCAGGTGAATGGCACAAACTGGAAATGGAATTTGACGGAAAACTTTTGGTTTTGCGTTTGGATGGAAAAGTTATTTCTAAAACACAGACAAGCAGGAAAAGAACCCATTCAAGCTATGATTTGTTTATTGGAAGCCATGTAAACGGAATTAACGGCTTTGTGGGAGTAATAGATGACGTTAAAATCTGGAGCATTAAAAAAAATTTCAACGCAGAAGACAGTTATTATGATGAATGGTGTGAATATAATTCAAATGACCAACCAATTGTAAGTGAAACAATGCCTGTAACTGAAGAAATTGAATCAAACTAGTTTTTTTTATTTACTGTTTTTTTCCATGAATTCTTTTATTCTTTCAGTTCCATTTTTTATGTTTTCATCTGATGTGGCAAAAGAAAACCTTATGTGTTCTCCTTCTCCCTGAATTTTTGTTCCAAAATGAATGTCTGACAAAACAGCAACTTTTGCTTCATCCAATAATTTTTTCCTGAATTCCTCTGAGTCCTTTATTCCTGTCAGTTCGCATGCTTTTGTAACGTTAGGGTAAGCATAAAAAGTCCCTTTAGGGCTTAAGCATTTAAAGCCTGGAATTTCATTTAACAGTTTTACAATCAGGTCTCTTCTCCTGTGGAATGATGCAGTCATTTTGTCTGCTTCTTTTTGTGATTCTTTTAGTGCTGCAACTGCTGCATACTGGTTTGGGTGTGCTGCGCCTGCAGTTGTATTGATTGCCCATGTCCTGAAATGCCTTGAAAGCTTTTCGTTTATTGCATAGCCTATTCTCCAGCCAGTCATAGCAAAAGTCTTGCTTACTCCGGTTGAAATAATTGTTTTTTCCTGCATTCCGTCAATTGAAGCAATGCTTGAAAATTCTCCTTCAAATAAAATGTTCTGGTAGATTTCATCTGCAAAAACCCATAAGTCTTTTTCTAATGCAATGTCTGCTATTCCTTTCAATGAATCTTTTGGAAGGACTCCGCCTGTAGGGTTCTGCGGAGAATTAATTATAATCAGCTTTGTTTTATCTGAAACTTTTTCTTTAAAGTCTTCCAAGTCAAAATCAAAATTTTTTGATTCAAGCAAATTATATGCAACAGGTTTTGTTCCGTGCACTATTGCCTGTGCCTTATAAATAGGATAACCTGGGTTAGGCATCATTATTTCTTCTCCTTTGCCGTAATCAGTTGAACTCATAATTGAATGGGTAATAAAAGGTTTTGCGCCTGCATCAACTACAACCCATTCAGGGTCAATTGTAATTCCTCTTTTTTTTCCTTCGTATTCTGCTACTGCTTCCCTTAATTCCCTTATTCCCCTGCAGTCAGCATAACCTGTTTTTCCTTCATCTAATGCTTTTCTTGCAGCGTTTTTTACTGGTTCCGGACTGTCAAAATCAGGCTGGCCTACACAAAAACTTATTATTTTTTCTCCTTTATGAAGCCGTTTATTGACTTCTTCTAATACAACAAAAGCATTTTCTGTTCCCAAATTCAAAGTCCTATCAGAAACTCCAGGCATTATTCAAAACCTCCAAAAAATTCATAATTTTTCATAAAAATAAAAGTGAGTTAAGAATTTAAAGGGATTTACTTGGTTTTGTTTTTGTTCATTCTTTTGCCTGAACTGCTTCAAGTATTTCTTTTTTTAATTCAGGAAACTGCTTTAGCCACTCAATTCTTTCTTTTCTCAAGGCTTCAGTTTTTTCTTCAAATTCTTCTTTAGAGTAATATTTTTCTGACCCAAATTCAGAGAAATCAAATCCTGTAATGCCTTCTGGCACAAGGTAATTCCAGTATTTGTCTTTTTTCCATTTGATTGTTCCTTTAGCAATAAACTTCATTACGTCAGTTGACAGCTTGATTGAAATATTTTTTCCTTTGCCAAAACCAGTTCTTCCAATTCCGCCTGTGTTCATTAAAAAGCATTCAATGTCTGGATTGTTTTTTAAAATTTCCAGCAAACGATTTCCTTCTTCTGCTTCTTTTCCTACAATAAAAGGGTTAGTGCCAACTTCCCTCTTGCTTTGGCCTGCTTTGCTTGGATCTCCTGCGCTTGTTTCAATGCTTTCTCCTAACATGAAAAACGCTGCAGCCTGTTCTGCATTAAGTTTTGCTATTACAGGCACAATGTCTTCTCTTCTTGTAATAAAAATAATTTTGTCTGCTTTTTTTAAGTCAACTTCTTTTCCTGCCCCTTTAACTGAATCCCTTGGAAGAACTCCCCTGCCGTTTGAAGTTAATTCAAAATCATTGAAGTCAATTATTCCGTTTTCTTTTATTTTCACGTTTTCAAAGATTGCTGAAGGCTTTACTGCAGCATCATACAAGACTTTCTGGCTTGAATCCAATCCTTCAGTTTTAATAAAAAAACCAAATTCTGTTCCTGCACAAAAACCTTTTTCATCCATTAACACTACATCATCCTGCCTAATGCTTGTTTTTTCTTCTCCTTGCAGTCCATGGTCATGGATTGTTAAAGTGGTTTTTCCTGTTCCGCTTAACCCAAACATAATCATTCCAACTTCCTTTAATTTTCCTTCTTTGTCTTTTACTGTAAGGCTTTTGCTTCCTGCATGAAATCCTAATCCTTTTGAATGAATTTTATGGTAAAACATTGTCATTCTCAAAAAAGATTTTTTCACTTCCCCGAAGTAATCTGAACCCAAGCAAAAAGTGATTCCTTGTTTTGGATAACAGAAAATTTTTGTTTCAGGCCATTCAGGAACATGAATGCTGATTAATTCAGGTTCTTTTTTTTTGGATGGAAAAAGCATAAAATTCCACATAAAAGGAAGTTTTGCGTTTTCTTTTGTTGTATAAAGCCTGCATGCAAGTTCATAATCTGAATTAGAACACATTGTTTTGTCCATTTGAATTAGTTCTTTGTCTTTCAAGTAATCTAAAACTTTTTCTGCTAATTCTTCTGTCTCTTTTTCTTCTATCTGAATCTGCTTTATTCCTAATTCAACTTCTGGCACAATAAAAGTTTTTTTTGCACTTCTGTTTCTTATTTTTGAAACATAAGAAGCAGAACCATATTGTGTTGTGGTTTCATTTGGTTTAGCTATTTCTCTTAATTCTTCTGGTTTAGGATTATTCAGAACTAAACAATTTTCTTCTATTTTTTTTATTACATATTCTTTTTTCATTTTTTTCCCTCTTTTGCTGAAAAAGAAAATTTAGTGCTCAAAAATTATTTAAATTGATTGAATGCTATTTGTTTGGCGAATTATTCTTCTTGTTTCTTTTGTTGTTTTCATTAAATAAAATGGATTCAGTTTCCTCAATTAATTTTTCTGCGTCTTTTATTGCTTCTTGCGAGTCTTCTTTTGCGCACCCTGTTCCAGTGTATTGTATTGCATGCCTTGTAATCCTGTATGAATCCATTATTTGAAGCAATTCTTTCAGCTTAATTTTTTCTTTGTAGAGTTCTTTTATTGCAGTAATCAACGCTTTATGACTTCTTTCTTTTAAGTGGTTTTTGAACAACAGTGCCCTGGCTGAATGAAACATTGACTGGTATGCAAGGCTGAAAGCGACATCAAAGTATTCTATTTTGTGAGTCCCTTTTGCTTTTTGGATGAATCTTTCTGCAATTGTGATTGATCCTGTAATTTCCTGTTCAGTTGTTTTGCTTTTAATCAGCAGTCCTTTTTCAACCAGTTCACTTATTTTCATAATAATTCCCCAAACAATAAAATATTGTTTTTGGTTACAGCCAAACCAAAACTGTCTTTTGACTGCTTTCTCCATTCAGTTAAAGTAAAAACCTGAATTCCCGCTTCTTTTGATGTTTTTTCTTCCATTTTTTTTAATGCGTTCAGTTTGATTTTTTTGTTTTGGCTTATTGCAATCAAGTCAATGTCACTTTTTTCGTCAAAAGTTCCTTTTGCATGGCTTCCATACAAAACTAATGATGTTACAAAAGGGTTTTCTTTTTGGAATTCTTCAACAAAAGGCATAATTTTTGAAATAAAAAAGCATTTCTTTAACTCAAGCGTTAAAGGAGTTTCTTTCAGAGAATAACTTAATACATTGGCTGTTCTTTCTTTTTCCAGCACTCCTTGTTTTTCGTACTCCAAAAGATATTTTTGAGCTGTCCCAGAACTGACTTTAAGTTTTTTTGCCAGTCCTTTTACATGAATTTTCTGGTTGTGCTGCAAAAAAAACTCTAATACTTTCCATCCCTTGAATTTATCCCAGTTAAATAACATAATAAAATAAACCATCGTTCATCATATAAAACGATCGTTTTATTCATTTTTTATGGGAAAGAAAATTTAATGTTCAAAAATTATTTAAATTGATTGAATCAAACAAATTCCACTCATTTTTAATAAGTGGTTTAATTTTTGTGTGGAATTTGTAATGCAAGTTAAATGCCGTATATTTAACTGCGCAATCAAACCTTGTTTGATTTGCGTCAAAAACCACACGCTGCCGGTCTCTGACCGGTGGTTTTTGACAAGGCAAATATTATAGAAAAGCTTTTAATATAATTTGATATAATTATATTAGGTGGTTTTGTGGAAGTTGAAGTTATTGCCAGAAAGTGGGGTAATTCAATTGGGGTAACACTCCCTAAAAAGGAAGTTGACAAGCAGAGCATTAAGGAAAATGAGCGTTTTTTTATTGAAATCCATAAAGAAAAAAAAACTAAAATAAAGGATTTTTTTGGGCTTGCAAAAGGCTGGAAGATTGATTCACAAAAGCTAAAGGACAGGTTGAGAAGGGAAGATAATGAAAGAGACAGAATATTTTCTTGATTCTTATGCTGTTATAGAAATTCTGAAAAGCAATCCAAATTATGAAGAATTTTCTGAAATAACTCCTGTTTCGACAAGAATTAACCTTGTTGAGGTTGCTTACCGCTTGCTTGATTCTTTTTCTGAAGAAAAAGTTGTAAAAATTCTTGGTTCAATGAAAATCAAATGCCTTGAAATAGAAGAAAGCCATGTTTCAAAAATTGCTGTATTCAGGAAAAACAATTCAAAGAAAAGGCTTTCTTATATTGACTGTATTGGTTATGCCCTTGCAAAAGAAAACAACCTTAAATTCCTTACAGGAGACAAGGAATTCAAGAATATGCCTAACGTGGAATTTGTGAAATAATTTTTTATCTTTTGTTTTTCGCTGATTGCCGTTAAATTAAGCTTAAATGCTTTAATGCATTTATTAAGTATGTATTAAAAGTATGCATTAAGTATGTATTTGGGTTTGGTGATTGAATGTATGAAACTATTGCTACTGTAGGGGAAAGAGGCCAGATTACCCTGCCTAAGGCAATCCGCGACAAGGAAGGCCTTAAAAGCAAAGATAAAGTTATAGTGAAAATTGAAAACAACAAAATTGTTGTTGAAAAAAAGTTAAGCAAAAAAGGAAAAGAAAAGCTTATGATAGAAGGCTACAAAAAAATGGCTGCAAGGGACCTAGAGCTTGAAAAAGAAATGCGTTATATGAGTAAAGAAGCGGATGAGATGCTTGATGATTATTGAAAGAGGAAACATATTTTTAACTAACCTAGAGCCAGTTGAAGGTTCTGAGCAGGGCAAGGTTCGCCCTTGCCTGGTGATTCAGAATAATCTTGGCAACAAAGTAAGCCCGATAACTATTGTGGCTGCAATAACTTCCCAAATAGAAAGAGAATTTCCTTTCACTGTTTTTGTCAGAAAAGGCGAGGCAAACTTACAAAAGAACAGCCTGGTTTTATGCAATCATTTGAGGAGTGTTTCAGTTGAAGACAGGGTTATAAAAAAAATTGGTTCATTAAAGCCTTCTACAATAAAGAAAGTTGACCTTGCCTTAAAGACAAGCCTTTCTCTTGAATAAATTATTTAAATTGTTTCCCTCTTTTTCTTTTATGGCTTTTGATATAATCATTAATGCAAAAAATGTGGTTAAGACTTATGATATGGGTTTAGTTCAGGTTAATGCATTAAACGGCGTTGACTTTGAATTAAAGAAAGGTGAATTTGTTTCAATTATGGGTCCAAGCGGAAGCGGAAAAACAACTTTGCTTGATGTGTTAAGCGTTTTGTTAAGGCCGACTTCTGGAGAGGTTTTCATTAAAGGAAAGCCTATTTCTAAAATGGATGACAATGAATTGGCTTTAGTGAGAGGAAGAACTATTGGATTTATTTTCCAGACATTTAATTTAATTAACAGGCTTACAGCAAAAGAAAATGTAATGCTTCCTTTATGGTTTCAGGGAATTCCAAAAAATGAAAGAGACAGCAGGGCAGAAAAAATTTTGTCTGATGTTGGATTAGGAGACAGAGTCAACCACAAGCCAAGCGAACTTTCAGGAGGACAAAGGCAGAGAGTGGCTATTGCAAGGGCTTTGGCTGTTGACCCTGAAATTGTTGTTGCAGATGAGCCTACAGGAAACCTTGATTCAAAATCAGGAGAACAAATAATGCAGATAATCAGGGACTTGCATTCAAAGCAGGGAAAAACTGTTTTAATGGTTACACATGAAGAAGTGCTTGCACAATATGCGCAAAAAATTATTCGTTTAAAGGACGGCAAAATAATCAATGAAGAAAAAGTGAATAAAAAACAAAAGAGAAGTGTTTATTAAATTTAAGTGTGTTTTTATTATAGGATTTTATTATTTTAATTAATTTTTTTTGAGGGTAATTTAAATGAAAAGAGTTTTATTGTTGTTTTTTGTTTTGGCGTTTGCTTTGACAGTGAATGCAGTTAATCTGGATATTAATTCTGTTACTTATTCTCCTTCTCCTGCAGTTCCAGGAGGATATGTTGATTTATGGGTTGTGATAAAAAACACTTCTGGAGCTGAATCAAGTCCTGTAACCTTTCTTTTGGATTTAATTTATCCTTTTTCTTTGGATCCCGGGCTTTCAGCAGAAAAAGAACTTGGAAAAATTCGAGGTCATGATAATATTTTGGTTAAATATAAGTTAAGAGTTGATTCAGGGGCATTAAATGGAACTTATACTGTTCAAATGAAAACAATAGAAGAAGGAGGATCAAGCAGAAGTACCCCTTATTCAATTGACGTCCAAAGAATTTCTCCTCAAATAGAAATTATTTCTGTTAATCCGATTGAGATTTCTCCTGGGGCAACACAAGAAGTTGAACTTGAATTAAAAAATATTGGTTCAGGTAAAGCAATTGATGTTTTAGTTGGAAGCATTGAAGACAGGACGGTAACAACAACAGGGGTTGTAGTTGAAAGGCAGATAAAACAATTAGGTTCTTCTTTTGTTTATTTAAAAGAACTTGGCGCAGGAGAACAAAAAACTGTTTCAGTTGTTTTAGGAGTTAATCCTGAAGCAGACCAGGAAACTTATACTGTTCCAATTACAATCAAATTCAAAGACGATGAATTAACTGATTACACTGAAACAAAATATATTGGAATAAAAGTAATGGAAAACGCCAGAATGGATTCAGTTTTAAGCAATGCTGAACCAAAACCTTTTCCTGGCGGAACAACAGAAATAACCTTTGATTTATTTAATACAGGAATCGGAGACGCAAAATCTCTTGTAGTTGAAGTTTCAACTGAAATAGGTCAATTTGAGAACACAAAAACTTTCATTGGAACAATGAATGCAGATGACTTTGATTCATTCAAAGAAACCTTAAAACTTAAATCTGACTTGCAGAAAGGAGAATATCCTGTTACTTTGAAATTCTTTTACAAAGACCAGTACGGCAATGACAAAACATTAACCAAAACTTTAATGCTGAAAGTTTATGACATTACAGAGGTTTCAACTGCAGAATTCAATTTATGGTTTTATATTGTAGTGTTAATTGTCTTGTTTTATGTTGGAAGGTTTGCTTACAATAAATTCATTAAAAAAACAAAGTAAAGGGAAAGGCTTGAAATGATTGATTTGGAAACCTTTTCTGTTGCCTTTATTAACATCAAAAACCAAAAGTTGAGAAGCTACCTTACCTTTTTAGGCATAATAATCGGCATTGCAGCAATTATTTCTTTGATTTCAATTGTTCAAGGAATGCAGGTTTTTATTACAGGAGAACTGCAGTCTCTTGGATTGGATTCAATTTTTGTTGAGCCTGGCTCTGGTACAGGAATTTCAACTGTTGTTGCAAGAACTTTAACTTCAGATGACATTGAAACAATCAGGGGAATTCAAGGAGTAAAAGATGCAACAGGATTCTGGGAAACTTCAGCAATACTTGATTTTAAGGGACAGCAGGCTGAAGTAATTTTAGTTGGAATGGAACCAGACAAAATGTATTTGTTAGAGCAAATGGGTTATGTGGATATAATTGAAGGAAGAGAATTCACTAAAACAGACAAGTTTTCAATTGGCTTATATGAAGATTTTGCAAAAGACACTTTTGATACTGAAATAAAATTAAGGGAAAATGTTGAATTAAACGGAAAAAAATTCCGTGTAATTGCGTTAAGCAAGTCAAGCGCTTTTCTTTCTGCTTTTGGCGGTACAAGCATGGTTTTAGTTACAGACACTGTAGTAAAAGAATTTTTTGGAGAAGAAGATCCAGTTGAAATAATTGTAATGGTTGACGACGGAGCAGACATAAAAGAAGTGCAGGCAAGAATAGACAAAAGACTGGAAAAAAAGCATGGCACAAAAGACTTTTATACTATGACTTCAGAGAATTTGCTTGAAGGAGCAGACACAATCCTTGGTTTAGTTGGATTAATTGTTTTAGCAATTGCAGGAATTTCTTTGGTTGTAGGAGGCATTGGAATAATGAATACAATGTTAATGTCTGTAATGGAAAGAACAAGAGAAATTGGAGTAATGAAAGCAATTGGCGCTTCAACTAATACAATCCTTTTGCTTTTCTTGGTTGAATCAGGTTTAATTGGATTAATTGGAGGAATAATCGGAGTAATTATTGGCGCTTTAATGGCTTTAAGCGCTTCAGCTATTGCATCTTATGCAGGATTTCCATTTAATGCATTTCCTTCAGTTGAATTAATTGCAGGCGGATTGTTTTTTTCTTTGATTGTTGGAATGATTTCAGGTTGGATTCCAGCGCAGAGAGCAGCAAAAATGGATCCAGTGGAGGCACTCCGTTTTGAGTAGTTAAGTGATTGACATGGCGTTTGATTTAGAATACCCGGTTTCGCCCGCGGTACAACGAGGTACGGGACAAGCCCGTACTGCAGAAGAAATAAAAAATAGGAGTAGATTTTAGTATGGCATTTGATTTAGAATTATTTAATCAGGCAGCAGAAAACCTGAAAAGGCAGAAATTAAGAAGCCTGCTTACTTTACTTGGAATAATTATTGGCATAGGTGCAGTTGTTGCATTGATTTCAATCGGAGACGGTTTTAACAAGTCAGTTGAAAAAGAATTTGAAAAATTAGGTTCAAACACTTTAATTGTATTGCCTGGCTCAAGTTTTATTGGTTCTGCTTTTGCCAAACTCCAAGAAAGTGATGTTAAAAGAATTGAATCAGTTAAAGGAGTTGAGTCAGCCACGCCGATTTATTTGGCTTCTGTTATAGTAAGCTTTAAGCAGGAAAAAAAATCTGTTTTGGTTTTAGGAATTGATCCAAAAAAACAGGGGCTTTTAGAGGATTTAGGAATCCTTTCAATAAGCCAAGGCCGCCAGCTTACCTCTTCAGATAATTTAGGGATTCTTGTTGGCTCAAGATTTGCAGAAAACCAATTTGATTCAAATTTGAGTGTAAGGCAAGAGCTTGGCTTGGATTCCAAATCCCTGAGAATTGTGGGAATAATCAAGGCTGCAGGGCAGGCTTTTGGGGCAATGTTTGATAATGCAATAGTAATGAATTATAAATCGCTTGAAGAAATTACAGGCCAGAATCTTACTCCTTACAGGATTTTTGTTAAGTCAGTAAACAAAGAAGAAGTTGCAGACGTAAAAGAAAGAATAACAAAAGAACTGAAGAGAGCGCACGGAGAAGAAGACTTCCAGATTTTATCTGCAACCCAAATACTTGACAGTGCTTTAAGTGTTTTAGGCTTAATCCAGTTAATTCTGGTTTTTATTGCAGCAATTTCTTTATTAGTAGGAGGCATTGGAATAATGAATACAATGTTAATGGCTGTAATGGAAAGAACAGAAGAAATAGGAGTAATGAAAGCAGTAGGCGCAACAAACAATTTAATTCTTTCAATTTTTTTAATGGAATCCGGAATAATAGGTTTAGTCGGAGGATTTATTGGTTATGTTATTGGATTGCTTTTAGCGTTTCTTGCAGGAATAATTGCTTCAACTGCAGGCTTTGATTTAATAATCGGCTTTGATTCAATGCTTTTTTTTGGCTCGCTTGCATTTGCTTTTATTATTGGATTAATTTCAGGTTTTATTCCTGCTCAAAGGGCAGCAAAAATGGATCCAGTTGAAGCACTCAGACAAGAGTGAAATTTAAAAATTAGTGAACTGCAGGCTTTACTTTTCCTTGTTCAATATCTTGCAGACTTGCTTTTAATTGAAGTAAAACATTGTCTGCAAAGCTTGCTTTTTTCTTTAAAAAATAATATTTATGTTTTGAAATAACAATTGTTTCAGCCATAATAAAACCATGCCTGTTAAATTATTTAAAACGGTTGATTCAAAGTCGACTCTGTTAAATTCGTTTGCTTAAAGAACGGATAAGGTTGAAGCTTTACACTAAAAATGATTATTTCTTTCGCACAGTATTTTAAATTTAACTTAATTCTATTTTTATGTGAAAAAATCAACTTCAGCGGGAAGCCGGTTAAAGGTAAAAGTTGCCGGAGAAAAAGGGTTTCCGAAACGTGTTTTATGTGTTGACAGGGTAGGGAACCCGCATATTATTAAATTTGGATCATACTTGTCAAAGGCTAAAAAACTTGGTTGGCGAAACATAACTGCTAAAAAGTATTGTGAAATAAGCGCAGCCCAAAGAAAATTTAGAGAAAATTTAAGAAGAGTAGCCCCTGAAATTCCAAAAAGACCAAAATAAGAAAGATTTAAGCAACCCATTTTTGAGTAGCACAACATTTTTAAGTAAACCTTAATCTAATTTCTTAATGGTTAAGATTGGAATTGCAGACACGACTTTTTCAAGGGTAGACATGTTCAGGTTTGCTGAAGAACAGCTCAAAGATTCAGGATTCAAAGACGAAACTGAACGTTACACTGTCCCTGGAGTAAAAGACCTTCCAGTTGCATGTAAAATACTTTTTGAAAAATTCAATTGCGATTTAGTTTTGGCTTTAGGAATGCCTGGAAAAGAAAAAATAGACAAGGTTTGTTCTCATGAAGCTTCAACTTCAATTCAAGAACTGCAGTTGCAAACAGGAAAGCATATTCTTGAAGTTTTTGTTCATATGGGTGAAGCAAAAAACGACAAAGAACTCTTTCAGATTTCAGAAAACAGGACAAAAAAACATGTGATTAATGCACTTGAATTATTGAAAAGCAAAACAGCTCTTTCTCTTTTTGCAGGAAAAGGAAGAAGGCAGGGTTTTTCAGATGAAGGAAGTGTTGAAGTTGAATCAGCACAAAAAAATAAAATCAAGTTAGGCTTTGTTGTTTCAGAATACCATAAAGGCATCACAGAAAAAATGGAAGAATTTGCATTAAAAGAAGCAGAAAAATCAAATGCTGAAGCCATAAAAACAATTCATGTTTTAGGTGTATTTGATGCTCCGTTGGCAGTGAAAAGCCTGCTTGAAAGAAAAGAAATTGATGCAGTGGTAGTTTTAGGTGCAGTAATTCACGGCAAAACAGCACACGATGAAGTTGTTGCTTTTACCTGCGCACAAAAAGTTTCAGAGTTAAGTTTGCGTTTTGATAAACCGGTTGGCTTCGGCGTAATTGGACCTAAGATTTCAATAAAAGATGCAGAAGAAAGAGCTGAACCTTATGCCAGAAGGGCAGTTGAAACCTGCATAAAATTAATTAATTCACTGGAGGAATAAAATGTTTTGTTCTGTAGAAGAAGCATTAAATGAATTAAAGAAAGGAAATTTCCTGATTATTTTTGACCATGACGACAGGGAAGCAGAAGGAGACTTATTTATTCCAGCAGAAAAAGTTTCAGAAAAGCAAATGGCTTTTTTGATTGAAAACACTTCAGGCATAATCTGCGTTCCAATGGAAGAACAAAGATTAAAAGATTTAGGAATACCAAAAATGGTTGAAAAAAACTCTGATAATTTTGATACAAGTTTTTCTGTTTCAGTTGATGCAGTAAAAAAAGTTGGTTCAGGGATTTCAGCTAAAGACAGAATTCAAACAATTAAAACTTTAATTGATTCTAATGCTTCAAAAAAAGATTTTGGAATGCCAGGGCATGTTTTTCCTTTGTATGCAAAAAAAGAAGGGGTACTAAAAAGAAAAGGTCATACTGAATCTGCAGTGGATTTATGCAGGCTTTCAGAATTATATCCTGCAGGAGTAATAGGAGAATTAGTAAACAAAAACGGAACAGTTAAAACACTTGAACAATTAAAAGAATTTTCTGAAGAACACAAAATCAAAATGATTGAAGTGGAAGACCTTGTTGAATTCAGGAAAAAAAATGATTTTCCTGAACTAAAAAATCATTTTTCAGCAAAAAAGAATTTCTTTGAAATTAAAATCGAATCCTGCACTAATCTTCCCACTGATTTCGGGGTAATGAAATTGTATGCTTTTTCCTGTCCTGAAAGCAATTGCGTTCACTTGGCTTTGGTTAAAGGAAAAGTTAAAGGAAAAGAAGTTTTAACCAGAGTTCATTCCCGTTGCATTACTGGCGAAATCTTTCATTCCCTTAAATGTGACTGCGGCCCACAGTTAGAGCTTGCCTTAAAAAAAATAAATGAAGAAGGCTCTGGAATCATTATTTACCTGTTTCAGGAAGGAAGAGGAATTGGAATAATTGAAAAAATCAAGGCCTACAAATTACAGGAAACTGGATTGGATACAGTTGAAGCAAACAAGGCTTTAGGCCATGAAGCTGACCAAAGAGATTTTTCTGTTGCTGCAGGCATACTCAAAAAATTAGGCGTAACTAAAGTTAAGCTGATGACAAACAATCCAGAAAAAATAAAACAATTAGAAGAAAACGGAATTAAAGTAACTGAAAGAATTCCTTTGAAAGTCAAATCAAACCCTTTTTCCAAAAATTATTTTTTAGTTAAGAAAAAAAAGTTAGGGCATTTGCTTTAATTTTTGTTTGGCAATTTTTGTCAAATTTTAAACAAATCCTCAAAAAAAAAACCCAAAAAAGAAATCAAAAGCCTTTATAGTATTCTTTTATATACTTTTCTTTGTTTTTAATTTTGTATTATATTTGTATTGTTTTTGTGGTTTTGATGAAGTTGGATAACAGGGTTTTGGCTGGCGCTGTTTTTGTTGTTTTGTGTGTTGTTGTTTTTTTTGTTTTTTTTGGAAGTCAGAAGGAGATTTTTTTTGTTGATGGTGTGAAGGAAGTTGATGGTTTTTGGTTGGATGCTGGTTTTAGTCGGGATGTTTTGAGTGATTTGTCTCAAAGTCAGGCTTCTTTGGAAAAACTTGAT
>JAHJUD010000006.1 GCA_018829335.1 Microcaldota archaeon
TGCCCTTCATGCGCTAAAATTTCTTTAGAGCCAAGCCAAAGCAAATGGGTTAAATTTGATGAAAAACCACAGTTTTAATTAATTTCCTCTTAAATCTTATTTTACGCGACTGTGGTTCAGTGGTAGAATTGGAGCTTGCCAACAAACTTTTTCCAAAAGTTTGATCAAAAACAGTCCTTCGGACATTCCAAAAAATTAAAACAAAAACAGTCCTTTGGACAGAAAAAGGTTTAACAAAAAAGCAAACTTTTCTGCGAAAAGTTTGTGTTGCGTTTTGATTCAGTACGGCTTTATGCCGTACGTTTTGTTACACCTTTTGGAAAAGGTGTGCGGAGAGCTTCGGACTCGGGTTCGATTCCCGGCAGTCGCATAACCCTTTACAAAGGGTTAAACCAAATGTCCAGCACAAGGCTGGACTGCCTTTAAGAAAAGAGTTAAACCAAATGCACGACACAAGGCCATGCTTCGCGGTTTCGCCTGCGAGAGACGACAAATGTCAAGCCATTGCAAGCAATGGCTTATTAATTTAATAAAAACCTTTAATAATTTTCTATCACACTATTCTTATTCACTATTATTGACTGAGAAGCTCTATCGAGCGAAAAGCGAAGATAGTGCCTCGTGCTTAAACGGCGAAACGTTTAGCGTCCATAGTCTAGTGGTATGACGTGAGCCTTCCAAGCTCAATGTCCGGGTTCGATTCCCGGTGGGCGCATTTTGTTTTTATTCAATATAATTAAATGTACTTTTTTTCTATTTTTATTAAATGAAAAAAAATAAAGACTTTATCAGAAAAATTGCTTTAGAAAGAATGTACAGGTTAATGGATTTAGCTATTGAAGAATGGAAAGAAAAGCCTGAAAGAAGTGTGGATTATCTGAAGCTGATGAAAAAGATTGGAATGAGAAATAAAGTAAAGATTCCAAAAGAGCTGAAAGAATTGTATTGCAAGAAATGCTTTTCTTTGTTAATGGAAGGAAAAGACAAAGAAGTAAGGGTGAAAAACAAAAAAGTTTTGGTTAAATGCAGGAAATGCGGGAAAATAAAAGAACTGAAAACGAAAGAAAAAAAAGAGAATTTTGTTTTAGGGATAACCGGAAGCATTGGATCAGGAAAAAGCGAAGTACTTAAGATTCTTGAAAGAAAAGGTTTTGCAGTATTTGACGCAGACAAAATTGCAAAAAAAGAAATGGAAAAAAAAAGGGAAGAAATAAAAGAAAGGTTTGGGAAAGAAATTGTTTCAAAACAAGGAATTGAATTCAAAAAACTTGCAACCCTTGTTTTTAATAACAGAAAAAAATTAGAAGAATTAAATGAATTAATTCATCCTCTTGTAAGGCAAAGATTAGAAAAAGAAATTAAGGGAAGAAAATTAGTTGCAATTGAAATCCCTTTGCTTTTTGAGTCAGGAATGGAAAACTTGTGTGACAAGGTTTTGGTTGTTTTTGCAAAAAAAGAGAAAATTCTGGAAAGAAAAGAAAAGCAGGGAATGAGCAAAGAAGAAGTGGAAAAAAGAATGCAGAACCAGATGAAAATGAAAGACAAAAAAAAGAAGGCAGATGTTGTTGTTGAAAACAATTCAGATTTAAAGGAATTGCAACAAAAAGTAAATGAATTAACTGAAGAAATTTTAGGGGAAATTAAATGAAAGTAGGAGTTTATCCTGGCAGTTTTGACCCGATTACTTTTGGGCATCTTGATATTATTAAGAGAGCAGAAAAATTATTTGATGAAATAATTGTGCTGGTTGCAGACAGTGGGAAAAAAAAGCATTTGTTTTCTTTAAAGGAAAGAAAAGAAATGCTTGAAGAAGTGTTTAAAAACAAAAAAAATATTAAAGTTGAAATTTTGCACGGGCTGCTTGCAGAATACATGAAAGAAAAAGAACTGGTTTTTGTTGTAAGGGGATTAAGGGCTATAAGCGATTTTGAGTTTGAGTTTCAGCATTCCACAATAAACAAGGAATTAAACAAAGAAATGGAAACAGTTTTTTTTATGACTGAACCAAAGTATTTTTACCTGAATTCAAGCATAATTAAAGAGATTGTAGGGCTAAAAGGCAGTGTAAGGGAATTTTTGCCTGAATTAGTGGAAGAAAAGCTTAAAGAGAAATTAAAGCCCTGAGAAGATAATTATAAAAAGGTTGTTTTGGATAAAATAATAGGAAAATACAGCAAATTCTTTGAATATTGCTTTTTTTTAGACTCTGTTGTTTTATGGAGGCATTTTAATGACTACAGTATATGATGTGCCAGGAATAGAATTAATCAAAGAAATAACAAAAGAATTAAAACAAAACAAAAATATCGTTATGCCAGAATACGCAAATTATGTTAAAACAGGAGCCCACAAAGAAAGGGCACCACAACAAGATGACTGGTATTACATTAGAATGGCTTCAATTTTAAGGAGAATTTTTTTGGACGGTCCAACAGGAACAGAAGCTTTAAGGACTTATTACGGCGGAAGAAAAAACAGGGGTGTAAGGCCTCACAAACATGTAAAAGCAGGCGGAAAAATTATCAGGAACTGTTTGCAGACATTAGAAAAAGAAGGATTAATAAAAAAAGAAAAAAAAGGAAGAATTACAACAAAAAAAGGAATTGCATTGCTTAACAAGGCTTCAAAGCAGGCCCTTGAATTCTTAAAACAGAATCCAAGAAAAAGAAAAATTAAAAGCATGAGTTTAGCAAAAGAAAAAACTGTTTCACAGGAACCAAAAAGAAAAGAAAAAAAAGAAAAAGGTAAAGAAGATGGAACAGGAAGAGATAAAACAAAAAAGAATAAATGAATTAAGGGAAAAATATGCCCAGCAGGCAGAAGAACAACAAAGGAGGATTGAATTAGAAAACCAGATTGATTCTGCAATGAAACTTGTATTAGATGAAAATGCAAGGACAAGGCTTTATAATGTAAGGCTTGTAAACAAAGAATTATATTTTAAAACAGCACAAAGTTTGATTTATTTGTATAAAACAGGAAAAGTACAGGAAAAAATAGGAGAAGAACAACTCAAAAGATTATTAGAGCAGTTGTCAGAAAAAAGAGAAATAAATATTACAAGAAAATGAGGGATTAAATGGCAAGACACAAAGAAAAAGACAAAAAAGATTTCTTGATTTCAGAAAGAAAAAAAATCGGCCCAGGAATAACTAATGCGCCGGTATGGATTGTCCAGAAAAAAGGAGAAAGAATCTGGAACAAAAAACAAAAAAGGCAATGGAAGAATGTTGATTTAGGAAAGCTTTACTTAAAGAAAAAAAACAAGGAATAAGGTGAATGCATGGCAACAGATACTTATACAATACCCTTACAAAAAGTTTTTGACAAACCAAGAAGAAAAAGGGCAAAAAAAGCAATAAGGGCAATAAAAGAATTTGTTAAAAAACATAAAAGATTAAATGAAGAACAGATAGGCATTTCAAAAGAAGTTAACCAGAAAATCTGGGAAAACGGAATGTTTGGCATTCCGAGAAAAATTGAAATACACTTGAAAGAAATTGAAGGGAAGACATTTGTTTTTTTAAAGGAAGGGAAAGAATTAAAGGAAAAAGAAAAAGAAGTAAAAGAAAAGAAGAAGGAAACAGAAAAGAAGAAAAAAGAAGAAACAAAAAAAACAAAAGAAGAAATTGAAGCAGAAAAAGAAAAACAAAAGAAATTAAAGGAAAAAAGGCAGAAAGAAAAAGACGCTGAAAAAACAGAAATAAAAAGGAAGATAAGAGAATAACATGAAAGTCAAAAAAAAAACAATTAAAGGAAGCCCTTTTATTGGAGTTTTTGCTTCAGTCACAGAAAAAATAGGTTTGTTTCCTTTGCAGTTAGAAGAAAAAGAAATAAAAAAAATGGAAGAATTCTTTGAAATAGAAATAATCCAGACAAGCATTGCAGGAAGTTCATTAATTGGAAGCTTTGTCAAAGGAAACAGCAAAGGATTTGTTGTGCCTGAAACAGTGGAAGAAAGAGAAATGGATTTTCTGAAAGAACAAGGGATTAAAGTGAAAAAAATTAATGGTTTGACTGCTTTAGGGAATTTAATTGCATTAAATGACTTTGGAGGAATAATAAGCCCTTTAATTGAAAAAAACAACTTTAATGAAATAAAAAAGTTTTTTGGGATTCCTTTCATGCACAAGGTTGTTGCAAACAGTGAAGTGGTTGGATCCTGTGTTGTTTCAACAAACAAAGGCTTTGTATTGCATCCTGAAATAAAAGAAAAAGAATTAAAGGAAATCGAATCATTGTTTAAAGTGAAAGGAATGCCTTCAACTGCAAATTACGGCGATCCTTTTGTTGCAAACGATTTGCTTGCAAACACTAAAGGAGTTTTAATAGGAGAATATACATCCAATGCTGAAATGCTGATGATTGATGAAGGATTAAGAGGGGATTAAATGGAAAAAAAATTATTTGAAGTTCAGGGAACAATAAAAAGCAGTAAAATGCAAAAAAAGTTTACAAAACAGGTTAGTTCACTGAATGAAAACACTGCAATGGAAAAAATCTTTGGCTTGTTTGGCTCAAAAAACAAGCTTAAAAGAAGAGATATTGAAATAAATGAAGTAAAGGAAGTGAAATAATGGCTGAACAAAAAACCGTTAAATTAACAGGAGACCAGATTATGGGGGCTTTAAGGCAGGAAAAAACCAGAATGGAATCAATTCAAAGAGCAATTGTTTCAGTTGACAATTTACTGCAGGAAATATTTTTTGCAAAAGACAGCCTTAAAGCAGTTAAAAACACCAAAAAAGGAGAAAAAGCAATGATTTCTTTAGGTGCAGGAGTCTTTTTAGACATAAAAATAGACGAAAACACTAAAGTAAAAAAAAGCCTTGCAGGAAATGTCTTGATTAATTCCCAGATAGAAAAAACAATAAGTGAACTAGAAGAAAGAGAAAAAGAAGCCCAAGAAAAACTTGAAGAATTCAACAAACAACAGCAGGCAATTTACGCTAACATGAATACTTTGACTCAAATAATAACTAAAGCAGAAAAAGCCAGAAGAGAACAAAAATGATCAGGCTGATCTGCAATGTTTGATTTCTTAAAGAAAAAAGTAAATTCTTTTGCTGAAAAAATAAAAGAAAAACTTGAAAAAAAAGAAGAACTGATTGTAAGAGAAGAAAAAGCAGTAGAAGAGCCAAAAAAAGAACTAATTGAAACACTGCAAAAAGAAAAAGATGCTGAATTAACTGAAGAATTAAAAGAAGAAAAAATTATTGTTTCTGAAGAAGAACAGGAATTAGAAGAAGATTTAAGCCCGGAAGAAAAAGAAGTTTTAGCTGACATAAAAGAAGAAGAGGCAAAACTTGAAAGAGAAGAAAAAGCACAAGCTGAAACTAAAAGAAAAGAAGAACAGAAAAGAACTGAAATTCAAAGAAAAAGAGAAGAAAAAGAAATTGAATCACAAAGAAAAAAAGCAATAAAAGAATTAGAAAGAGAACAAGAAAAAGAAATACAAGAAAAAGCAGAAAAAGAA
>JAHJUD010000070.1 GCA_018829335.1 Microcaldota archaeon
AATTTAACTTTAAAACTTAGAGATTTAGGCGGATTGATTCGTGCTGCAGGAGATATTGCAAAAGAAAAAGGCCATAAATTAGTTGACGAACAAGATGTGTTTGAAGCAAAAACTAATGCAAAAACATTAGAACAGCAAATGGTAAAACAAATGCTTGAAGACAGAAAAGGATATGATGTTTTCTTAAATGAAGGTTTTGCTATTGGAAGAGTTAATGGATTAGCTGTTTCAGCTGACGGAGACGCAGGAATGGTTTTACCAATTGAAGCAGAAATCACTCCAGCTCAAAGTTCTGCTGAAGGAAAAATTATTGCTACAGGAAAACTAGGAGAAATAGCAAAAGAAGCAGTACAAAATGTTTCTGCAATAATTAAAAGAATAAGCGGAAAAGACCTTTCAAAATATGACTTGCATATACAATTTTTGCAGACATACTCTGGAGTTGAAGGAGATTCAGCTTCAGTTTCAGTTGCAACAGCGGTTATTTCTGCTTTAGAAAAAATTCCCATAAAACAGTCTCTTGCAATGACTGGTTCTTTAAGTGTCAGAGGAGAAGTTTTGCCGATTGGAGGTGTAACCTCAAAAATTTCTGCTGCAATAACTGCAGGCTTTAAGCAGGTTATTGTGCCAACAAGCAATATGCCTGATATTATTTTAACTGAAAAAGAAAAACAAAAAATTGAAATAATTCCTGTTTCAACTTTAAGTGATGTATTAAATAATGCTTTTCAAAAAACTTCAGGAAAAAACAAGCTGCTGAAAGAATTAGAAAAAATCCTTAACCTTGAACTGCCAGAAAAGTTTCTGAAAAAATTTAATCAAGAAACTACTGCAAAAAACTAGTTTTTCAGCTTAAAATTATTTTTCCTTTTTGAACCTTGAATTTTGTTTTGGTTATTTTGGTTAATTCTTTTTCTTTTCCTTTAAAGAAAATGCTTTTTTCTTTTCTGTTGATTTTTTCCACGTTTCCAATTATTTTGCCTTTTTCGTAAACAGGAAGTCCAACAAGGAGTTCAGTTACTTTTTTTCTTACATCAAAAACTGAACTCAAATTATATGCAATTAATAAAATGACAAAGCTTGAAATCATGCTTGAAATAAACCAGATTAAATCGCTTTGGCCAATTAAAACAAGCGTTCCTGTATCCAGAATAAACCACAACAAGATTGTTGAAACAGCATACATTAAATAATTTCTTAAATAAAATGCTTTCTTGAAATGGATTGCATCAATGCTTTTTCCTATAAGAAAAGAAAACGGAATCAAAAACAAGAAAACAAAATATGTTTCTTGTATTGAAGAGATTGCCCTCAAAAATAAATCTATTTCAAGGCTTTCAGTGAAAGCAGTGTAAACCTGATACAAGCCAAAAGCAAAAATGAATAAGCTTCCAACATAAAAAATAAAGCTTGCCCTTGAAATTGAAATATTCTGAAAAAAGTCTCTTGTAGTGGAAATAATCTTTTCTTCTATTCCAAATCCTTTTAATAACAAATAAACCCCTAAAATCAATGAAATTATCTGCAAGCTGAATCCGCCAAACAAATAATATGATACAAGAATTATTCCCGGAACCCCAAAAACAATTCTTGCCAAATAAGGGTCATTTAATGCTTCTTTAATTGTATAATAAGTGCTTTCAACTTCTGAAGCCTGTTTTACTATTATTGTTTCTTTTGACATTACATGAGCCCTTGACTGAAGTATTGGAATAACCTGGTCATCTTCTGCTCCGTCTGTCACCAAAACAAAAGCTTCTGCAGGAAAATCAGCTAAAACCTTGTCTAATTGTTCGTTTAATTCTTTGTCTGATTCAAAGTCTTGTTTGCCTACTCCAGTTAAAGTAACTATTTCAACATTAGAATAATATTTTTTTACTTCGTCAAATTTTCTTATTGCACCAAAAATGCAGTTTACATCGCTTTCTCCTGGATCAGCTATTCCTAATTTTGCTGCTGCATTCAAATTGTTTTTTCTTCCAATGACTGGCCCTGAAACATTTGCTTTTCTGCCTAAATCATTATCTCTGTCAACGCATACAACCATTACATATTTTGTTTCAGTCACAGTAAAACAACCCTTTTGTTTTATTTAAAAATTACCCTTAACCTTAAATATCTCTTTATAACTTAAATATATAATAATCAGTTTTTATATATAATCAGCC
>JAHJUD010000071.1 GCA_018829335.1 Microcaldota archaeon
TCATAAAATACACTCCTATAAAAAATCTTTTCAGCAATTCTTTTTTAATGCAAAAGGTTGTATTCAAAACTTTTGGCTGCAGTAATAATTTCTCTGAATCAGAAGTAATGGCAGGCATTTTAGAAGAAAAAGGGTATTCAGCAGAAGAGTCATCTGATTTCAGTTCAGCAGAAATTGTTGTATTTAATATGTGTTCAGTTAAAGGCCCTTCAGTTAATTTGTGCCTTAATTTAATCAGAAAATTAAAGCAATCAAACCCGGGAAAAAAAATCGTTGTTGCAGGCTGTGTTCCAAAAACATTAATTCCTGAAATTCATTCAATAAACAAAAACATAAGCATATTAAACACTCATCACATTGAAAAAATCAATCAAGTAATTGGCTCTTCTTTTGAAAACAATCCACAGGAATTTTCTTTTTATAATCCAAAAGTAAAGCTTGGTTTTCCAAAAAAAAGAATTAATTCGCTTGTTTCAATTGTTCCAATTCTTTCAGGCTGCAATGACCATTGCAGTTATTGTTCAACTGTTCTCATAAAAGGCCCGACTTTTTCTTTTCCTCAGGAAAAGATTTTGAATGAAGTGGAAAAAAGTGTTCTAGAAGGTTGTAAAGAAGTTTGGATTACTTCTCAGGATAACGGAGCATATCTAACAGAAAAAGGAAAAACTCAACTTCCACAACTCATAAAAAAAATCTGTAGAATTAAAGGAGATTTTTTTATTAGAATTGGAATGACTAACCCAAACTATATTTTACAATGCCTGCCTGAATTAATCAAAGTGATGAAAAACAAAAAAGTATTCAAGTTCCTGCACATCCCAGTGCAATCAGGCAACAATGAAGTTTTGAAAAAAATGAAAAGGCGTTACACAGTTGAAGAATACAAAAAAATAATTAAAACTTTAAAGAAAGAGATTCCGGAAATAACTATTGCAACTGATGTTATTGTTGGTTTTCCAACAGAAACAAAAAAACAGTTTTTGGATTCCTTTAATTTAATTAAAGAGACAAAACCCGAAGTATTAAATATTTCCCGTTTTCAATCCCGCCCTGCAACTTTGGCTTCAACTATGAAACAACTAAAAGGAGAAGAAATAAAAGAAAGATCGAGAAAACTCACAAAACTCTTCTACAGAATTTCTCTAGAAAACAACAAGAAATGGATTGGAAAAAAATGCAAGGTTTTAATTGACGAAAAAGGTAAAAGAAAGAACCAAAGCATTGGAAGAAATTCCTCTTACAAGCAAATCGTTTTTGAAAAAAAGATTCCTTTAGGAAAAAAAGTAAAAGCAAAAATTATTGGCGCAGAAAGATTTCATTTGGTCGGAAAGTTGCTTGAATGATAGTTTTTTATTTATCTGTTGAGTAGTATTTTACTATGTTTAAGAAATTTTTGTTATTTTTTATTTTGTTTGTTTTGCTTTTTTCTTTTGGCTGTCCTGAAGAACCAACTGGAGAAGCAATAAATGGTTTTCCAAAAAAACCTATTAAACCTTCTTGTGTTGCTTCAACTGAAGTCTGTGATGGAATAGATAATGACTGCGATAAAGAAACTGATGAAGGAAGTTTGTGTCCTTTAGGACAAAATTGTGTTGCAGGAGTTTGTCAACAGCAAATTCCTGTTGCAAATGAGAGTGAAGAAGAATTTGAAGGGACAGGAGAATATGTTGTTTATTATGATTTAGACAATGACACTTATTTCACAGAATATCTATATGATGATTTACTTTTATTTGATATAGATACTCAAGGAGACTTAGTCTATGATGATACAGTTAATGTTACTATGGTTAATATTGATGGAGGGCCTAGCGGAAGCCCAATAATTCCTCAAATAGTAGGATATTTTGTTGAATTAAATGATGAAACTTTAGCTAAAAAATATGTTTCACTAAAAGAAACAACTTCTTTGTCAAACACTCAAATAAAAAATCAAATAAACAGTTACAAATCTGAATTAGAACAAAAACATTCTTCAGCTAGATCGCAGTTTTCAAGTGTTCTTTCATCAGAAGATTTTGCAGTAAAAAAAGAATTTTATTCTTTGTTTAATGGTTTTGCAATAAGTGCTTCAAGAGAGAATGCAATAAAGCTTCTAGAGCTTTCTTCAGTTAAAAGTGTTAAACCGGAGTATTTATATGAAATTAACTTAATGGACTCAGTTCCTTTAATTGGAGCTAGTACTGCACATAGTTCAGGTTACACTGGAGAAGGGATTTCAATTGCTATTATTGATACTGGAGTTGATTATACTCATGCTGATTTAGGTTCTTGTTTTGGTTCAGGATGCAAAGTAGTTGACGGTTATGATTTTGTTAACAATGATTCTGATCCAATGGATGATCATGGTCATGGAACTCATGTTGCAGCAACTGCAGCAGGAAATGGTGTTCTAATAGGAGTTGCTCCTGATGCAGAAATTTATGCATATAAAGTCTGTGATGTAGAAGGTTATTGTCCTAATATACTTGAGGGTCTTGAAAGAGCTTTAGACCCAAATCAGGATGGAGATTATTCAGACCATTTAGATATTGTTAACATGAGTTTAGGAACTAAACAGGGCGGAAGCCCATTTGATGTATTAAGTTTGGCAGTAGATGATTTGGTTAATGCAGGAGTGGTTGCAACAATTGCTGCAGGAAACAATGGAAGTCTGTATTTTAAAGTGAGTTCTCCAGGCAGTTCAAGAAAAGCAATTACTGTTGGAGCAAGTTATAAAGATGACAGAGATTGGGTTTGGCATTATTTTTCCAGTAAAGGCCCAACTTGTTTGGGAACTTTTAAGCCTGATATTACTGCCCCAGGTGTTTTAATTTGTGCTGCTCAATCATCTCAGGATACTATATGGCAGTATCATATGGATAAAAGAGATATTGATGTACATTGTTTGGATACTGAACACATTTCAATTTCTGGAACTTCAATGGCCACTCCTCATGTTGCAGGAGCAGTTGCTTTAATTAAAGAAGCTCATCCTGACTGGACTCCAGATGAAATAAAATATGCTTTAAGATATACTGCTTTTGATACTTCTAAGTCTTTTTTAAGAGAAGGTGCTGGAAGAATTAATGTTTTTGATGCAATTCAGTTATCTAATAAACCGCCAATAGCATTTATTGATTATTCTTCTGCTGAAGAAGGAGGATATTTGGATATCATTGGAACAGCAGAAGGAGAAAATTTTTCTAATTACACTTTAGAGTACAGTTTACTTACATCAGAACAATTTAGATATGGTTGTGGTATGTATAGTTCGTGGCCTCCAGCAGAAATGGAAGAATCAGAATTGGCTTTGAGAAATTTAAGCTGGACTCAATTTCATTCTTCTGACGATGCAGTACATCAGGGAACCTTGTTTAATAATTTTAGTTTGCTTCCTTTTGTTGAAGAAAGTAAAATGTTTTTCAAGTTAACTGTTGAAAACACTTTAGGTCAAGAAAGCATTGAATATTTTGTGCAAAAAGTTAATAATTTAGAAGTATTGAATATTGTTGCTGAACCTTTTGTAAGAAGTCAGGACCCTTTAGTGACAGTTAATGGAACTGTAAGAGGAATTGCATTTCAGAGTTATGATGTTCAATGGGCTTCAGGTTATAGTGAAAATGACTCAGAATTAAGTTATACTTCAAATGGAGTTTCAATTCCAAATCCTAGTACTCAAGTTGAAGAAGGATTGGTTGCAACAATAAATACTAGTGTTTTACCTTCAGGAATTTCCACAATCAAAGTTACAGCAAATACTGGTTCAGGACAAACTGAATCAAAAAGAATGGTTATCTCAGAAAATCCTCCTCAAAAAACAGGTTGGCCTTTAAATTATAGATACCGTGACCGAACAATAAGCAGTCCAGTAGTTGAAGACCTTGATAATGACAATCAAAAAGAAGTAGTGATAATGAGTGGAATTGACAGTTATGTTACTGCTTTCTTTTCTTCTGGAGCAGTTAAATGGTCTCAAAGCTTATATTATGATTATTGGCCAGGAGGCCATGCTGCAGGAAACAGTCCTAATTCTGCAGTTGCTACTTTAGTAAGAAAGAGTTCAGATGGAGCAAAATTGTTTAATTCAAATGGTTCAGTTGCTTCAGGCTGGCCAGTAGAAGAATCATTTAATAATGCATATCAAACAGCGCCGGTAGTTGCAGACCTTGATAATGACAATCAAGATGAAATAATTTTAATTAATGGAGATAAACTTTATGCTTTTAATATAGATGGTTCTCTAGCAGGAAACTGGCCTGTTAATTTGCCTATTGGAGTGCTTTTTAATACTCCTGCAGTAGGAGATTTAGATGGAGATTTAAGAGATGAAATAGTTGTAACAAATGGAGGAAGTTTTATCACTGCATATAATGATAATGGAACTATTTACTGGTCAAACTCTTATGTTAATAACTATATTTCAACAGGTTCTCCTGCAATAGCTGACTTGGATTTAGATGGAGATCTTGAAGTAATTGTAATAATATACAATAAACTTTATGTGCTTAATCATGATGGAACAACTTTTGCAGGAAACTGGCCACATCATTATGAAGATTATGACGTTTCAATACTTTCCTCTCCTGCAATAGGAAACCTTGATTCAGATCCTGAACTTGAAATAGTTTATGGAGGCACCAATAACCAGCCTGTAATTGTCTTAAATCACGATGGAACAATTGTTTCAGGATGGCCTAATAGGTTACCAAGATATGAAGGAAGAACCAGATGGATATCTCTTATGCCCGTACCAATTGCTTCTCCTATTATAGGAGACATTGATGGGGATGGAGTTGCAGAAGTGGTTTTGGGGTCTTATTTTTCAGATGACATTTTTGCATGGGAAGCAAACGGAACATTTATTGAAAATAATGTGTTTCCTTTAATGGGTTCTACTGACACGCTGTATGAAACAGGATATATTAATTCAATAGCAATGACTGATATTGAAAACGACGGTGATTTGGATATTGTTACAGCATTAGAAGGAACAGCTAGTGTATGGGATCTTTCAGTTGCATTTAATGAAGAAACAATGCATTGGCCTTCATTCCATTTTGATGCCCAACGTACTGGAAAATATTGTCTTACAGTTGATGGAGACGGTGATGGCTATTTTGTTTCTTGTGAAGGTGCAGGAGACTGTGATGATTCTAATCCCGACATTCATCCTGGCAGACCTGAAGTTTGTAATGGAATTGATGATAATTGTAATGGTTTAACTGATGGAGAAGAATTGAATGAAGTTTGTGGGAATGGAATAGATGATGACTGCGATAATCAAACAGATTTAAGTGATGATGATTGTGATTGCAGTAATCTTTCAGGTTATGCGTGCGAAAAAACAGGTTGTTCTACTGGAAGCCCAAACTTTAATTACTGGTGTCCTGCAGCAAACTATTGTTGCAGAGACTGCAGAGATTATTATGATAAAGGATGCTGGTGCTGGAAAAACACCTGCGATGAAGGCACAGCAATTATTGACCAACCAGACCAACCATCAAGTTAATTTTATTCTGTTAATTCTATGTTTCCTTTTGAATTAAACACAACGCAAAACCGAAAGCTTGAAATACAAGTTAAAACTACAATAAATGTATGAACAAGAATGTTTTGTTTATTTTATTTTTTTTTTAATTTTTTTCAGTTTTTTTCAAATCAAATTCTCTTTTGGAGTTTCTTTGGAATAATCTTTTGATTCAAATTTCTTTTTTTTCAAAACAAGTTTTTGCCATTTTTCAAAATCAATAAAAAAAAGCCATTTGCCTTTTTTCTTAAACTTCTTTTTTGCAAGCAATAAAACCCTTGAAGGCTTATGCTCTGAAACAATTTCATAGTGAGACAGGAATGCATTTAACTTTTCTGTGAATTTTTTTACTTCTGAATGCAAAGGCATGTTTTCTTCTTTTAGTCTTTTCCTACTTTCCCCTACAAACATATAAGATTTAACTTCAACAAAATCAGGGTCAGCTTTTTTAATCAGTTCAGCGTAATTTTCTGGTTCAATGTCATTTATTCCCTTCACTAAAGTAATTCTGACACAAGTTCTAGTTTTCTTTTTGGCAATTGCTTTAAGGCTGTTATTAAATCTGCTCCAATAATCATTGAATAAAGGAACATCAATTTTTTTCATTAATTCCTTGTTTGGAGCGTCCATGCTTAAATACAATTGAGTTACTGGTTTGAGTTTTTTTATTGCTTCAGGGTACTGTCCATTAGTAACCAAAAAAGTGCTTATTTTTTTTTCATTTAATAATTCAATGAATTCATTTATTTTTGGATAAATTATTGGCTCTCCGGTTAAAGACAAAGCAACATGTTTTACTTCAGCTGATTCTTTATATAATTCCATTTGCACGTCTTCAAATCCTTTGAATCCGCTTAACAGTTTTTTTTGTTCTTCTAATGACCCTTTTAAAATGAATTCAGGTTCGTCAATTTTCTCGTTCCATTTTTTTGTTACTGGAGCCTTATAATCTCTCCAGCATAAAAGACATCTGTTAGCACAACTAAAACTTGTAGTCATCTGCATGCATTGATTGCTTTTAATGCCGTAAAATTTGTGTTTATAACAGCTTCCTTTTCCTCTAAGCATGTTTTTAGTCCAGCCGCAAATCTTTACTGCACTATGCAATCCAATAATTCTGTACTGTTGTTTTTCCATTTTTTCTTTAACTTCTCTTGAAAGCATAAATAAACTATAAAGCTTATGTTTTTTAAACTTAGAATCAATCATTCAACAAATGTTGAGTCCGGAAATTATTTCGTTTTATGGATTTTCTTGGACGAGTCATGTTTTTTCCTCAGTAATGTTTTTGTAGAATAGTCCTATTATGCTTTCTGGTTGGAGTTTTCGTATGAAAGCTTGTGAGGGGGTTTCTGCGTTTTCTAAATCTAATGCTCCGTGTAAGCGATTGTTATACCATTCTATCCATGCTTTTAAAGTTTTAAATCTCCATCTGTGCCTATCGTATTCTAGCCATAATCTTTCTAGTTTGCCGTTTGTTTGAGGATTGTTTCTTCTGCTGGGAATAAA
>JAHJUD010000072.1 GCA_018829335.1 Microcaldota archaeon
CCATCCTTTAGTGTTTGCTATAAATTGAATGCTTTCTTCCATTAATTCACCTCTTGCCGATATTAAGTTTTATTTAGTATAAAATGGTTTCCCTTGCAATGAATAAAAAAGAATAAGAGAATTTGTTTAAAAAAGGAGAGTGCGCTAGAGGGGAGAAAACGCACGACTCTCTTAATGAAATAAGTTAGGCGCACCTTATTTAAATATATTGTTTAAAAAACCTTAATTTTTCTTTTCATTAATATTTAGTCATATGTTGAAGGATATTTTTCAAGATATGCTTTAGTTAGAACATCAAATAATTCATCGTCTATTACTGTTCCTAAATCATTTCCATTCCATCCTCTTAATATATTACTTCCAGATATCCAAAAAACATATCTTTGTTTTCCAATTTGTATTTCCGAAGTTCCTTCAAAAATTTTGTTTCCATTAATTTCTTTTATAAATACATCCCATTGATTTCCTGCATTACTGACAAGATGATCAAAACGTGTGTTTGCTTTTTCTGAAGAATTATAAATATCAATAGCAAATTCTGAATGCTGGTCATTGTCTTCTGGGCTAATATATCTCAAATCTATATGAGTATAATCTTGTTCTTCATGCCATTCTCCGCCAAAAGCATATTCATAAAGTTCAGGCAGATCCCAAATCATTTTTTCTCTTACAAAAGGATCTTCAGGACCTTGGTTGATTTTCATACATTCTCCATTCTTGCATTTTGTTTCTTCAGGGCAAGCAGTTATAGAATTCCATCCCAAACAAGAATCTTCATTATAATTTCCACAAACCTGAAAACCATTTCCTATACATTGTTTTATTCCTGTTTCAGAGCATTTATTTTCACATGACTTAAGGCAGTCTTTTGGACAAGAATTAACAGTTTCATTGTTTTGGCAGATTCCATCCCCGCAAGTTGGATCAGGTTGAACGCAACCAATAAAAAAAAGAGTTAATCCGATTAACAAAATTAATGCTTTTTTTTTCATTTTTTCACTTCTTTTTTGTTTTTTACTTTATGACGTTTTGAGTTGCTTAATATCTATAAGAGCTCCAGATTCATCGGCGCTTAACACAGAAACGGACATTTCATTAAACTGATCATAATATGTTTGGTTTTCTTCAAGGAAAAAATAAAGATCTTCGCATCCAGTATCGCCGCAAATTTCTGAATTTCCAGGATGAAGATTTAATAACCAGCCATTTTCAAATCCTTTAACATCTTCTGTTGGTCGGCTCCAATCATCTTTTCCTATTACTATAAAAACTCCATATCCTCTTTGGAAAATATCACTATCAAGCAGTCTGTATTCAATATAATAATGTGTAGGAGGATCCCACCAGCCAATAGGATCATAAAATGGATCGCGGTTTTCTTCGTGATAGTAGAAAATTGTTTCTTCCGGATCCCATAAAATAGGAATTTTGATTCCTTTTTTTTCTGCAGTGGTTGTAAACTGTTTGTTTATTGGGGCGATCCAATATTCTCCTTCAATCACTTCTGACATGTCTATTACATTTTCTTCTGTAAGCCACCCCAGTAACTCATAAGAATTTCTAAGACTGTAATATTCTGTTGACCCAGCACCCATTGGATCAAAATTAAAGGCTAGTTTTCCTTCATAATTTTGGCCTATGGTTACAGGATTGTCAGACTCATCCTTGCAGAATAATACATTATGGTGAGGCAATTCAAATGCGTGTCCAATCTCGTGGGCTAAAAGAGAAGGTGAAGGAGAGGAATACACGCCGTTTTTTTCTTGAGTCTTAAACGTCACAAAAGTCATTTGCACTTCTCCATCTTCAGAAGAATATATTTCAGGCGAACCTGCATGATTACTGCAACTCCAAAAAGAATTTCCTTTATCTGGTTTATACACTGTTATAATTCCATAATATTCTCTTAAGTCAACATTTGGATCTATTAAGTCAACAATAGATTCTCTCCAGTTCCAAAGATCACAGGGTCCTGTATCATTTGCAGGAATTATAGTTGTATAAAAGTCAATATCTATATTCATTTTTCCATAAGAAGCTTCAACAAAATAACTATTTGCAATATCTTCTAGTTGTTCAGAATAAGTTTGAGCATCAAAATCAGAAAGGTTTTCCTGGAATGCATATACTATAGCGAATTTTTTTTCTCCAAGTATGTCTGTTGGCTGAATACAGTTTTCATTTGTTGTGCATTGGTTTGTTCCTGTTCCTTGTATTTCAATGCATTCCTGGTTAATACATTCAAAATGTGTTTCATTTGTTTTGCAGTCTTGTGGACAGTTATCATAATTTTCTCCATCATCGCATTTTCCATTACCACATTCAGTTGCTGGTAAACAATCTTCTGGGCAGTTTTCTTGGTTTTCTCCTGCTTCGCATATTTCGTTGCCGCATATTTGTTCAGCTGGACAGTCTTGTGGGCAGTTTGAATTGTTTTCTCCTATTTCGCATTTTTCGTTACCACAAACAGGTTTTTGTGTGCAGGCACTTAAAGCAATTAAAACAAAAATTATTAACAAAACTTTTTTCATGTGTTTATTATGTTTTTTATTATATTTACATTTTTCGGTTTATAGGGCGGTATTAGAAATCCTCAAAATTGAATTTTAAACTGCTTTACACAAGCAAATAAACAAGTTTTATGAATTCAATTTTCTTTATTTATAAAGGATTTCTACAGAGCCGGTTTATAGTTTTAGCAGCTTTTCCGCAAGGATTTTCACAAAAAGTAGCCCTGTTATCCAAAACTAACCATTTAGAGCCTCTAGGGGGA
>JAHJUD010000007.1 GCA_018829335.1 Microcaldota archaeon
TAATTCCACATCCTCTTTTGAAGAAATAAATCCATGCCACGCATAATTTAGTTCGCTGTTGTAACCGCTTCTTTTCTCTGCATATTTTTCTTTGAATATGCTGGAATTTATACCTAACCTTAAAAACAAAGTTTGGATATCATTCAATAGGCCTTGAGAAACAGAAGTCCATCTAATCTGTTTTCCAATAATTCCTCCGTCTCCACTAACATATCCTTTCAAAACCAAACTTACTTGCCTGTCAGACAAATTAAAAACCCATTCTGGCACGCGCTTGGTATAAGCATTACCTTTCAAACCAAAAGCTAATTTGAATATTTTTGCAAGTGTTTTGGATAAAAGCCTTACTCTAATGCCGTCATTTCTTACATTATATCCTATATTAAAGCTTCCGGTTAATTCATCAACAAGTTCCATGCATTCAGGTTCATGGCCACAAGCAAACTCAATATTAGATGAACCTTTCCTATCGAAATTACCGTCTGCAAGCCATAAACCAACTAATTGCAAAAGCTCTTCAGTGACAGGAAATTTAACAGGGATTTTTATTTTTGGCTTACTGTGAACATTCAAATAACCATTAGATACTCCGTGAATAAACAATTTGTCTTGATAAGGGGTTAAATCAACTTCTTTAATATCCTTTAATTCACTGTAAGGCAATACTCTAGGGGCTGCAATATAAGTTTCATTTTCTTTTAATTGTTTTATAGGAATTTCACTCAAAATCCCATTATCATCTACAGTAAAAACATTATGATCTCCAGTAACTTTTATTTTCCTTCCTTCTTCTGTTATAACTTCATAAACAGGATCTGAAATTTTATGTCTTATCAAAGCACCAACATTAGATAAAACTACATTATAATTGTCATCAACAGTAAAACATTGAATTTTTTGGCTAGTTTCTTTGATAACCACAATATCTTTTCCATCCTCTCTCCTTTTGCCATAAACATCAAAATAAGAATCAATAAAATCTCCAATATTAACCTTTTTGAGTTCATTATCTATAGACAAAAGTATTTCTTGATCTCCTGTAACGCTGTTTCCCCCAGTATTAAGCTGATAAGTTCTGTCTAATTTTACGCCTCTATCAGAAAACAGTTTTGTAAGCACTCTATGAGTGATTGTTGCTCCAACTTGAGATTTAATGTCATCTCCAATAATCGGGATTCCTTTTTCCTGAAATTTTTTTTCCCATTCAGGATTAGAAGCAATAAAAACAGGCATACAGTTAACCATTCCTGTTCCTGAATCCAGGCAGGATTTAGCATAATATTTTGTTGCTTCCTCTGAACCAACAGGCATATAATTAATTAAAACATCAGCTTTAACTTCCTTCAAAACTTTTGTTACATCAACTGCTTTTTCATCTGAAACAACAAAACGTTTATCTTCAGGATAATCTTCCAAATGAGAAGCAAAACCGTCAAGAACAGGGCCTTTCTGCACAATTACATTCTGTTTTGGCACGTCTTTATGGAAAACTACAGTACAGTTTGGTTTCTCAAAAATCGCCTGACTTAAATCTTTTCCAACTTTTCTTTTATCAATATCAAAAACAGCAACAAACTTAATGTCAGAAATCTTGTATCCAGAAAAAATATTATTCATCAAGCCGGGAACCAATTCATCTGATTCTGAAATCTTGTTGTAATAATAAACTCCCTGCACTAAAGAAGAAGCACAGTTCCCAACCCCTGCAATCGCAACACGAATTTCTTTTCCCATTATTTCACCAGCATAAATGTTTTATGACTGTAAAATATATTGGTTTTTGTATTTTAAAACCTTTCCTTCATTTTTTTTGCATGGATTCACCTGAAATAAAAAGATTAAAGGAAAAAACAGGAATAGACATTTTATGGATTTATGTTTTGTCTTTGCTTAAAAAAGAATCTTGCCATCCTTATCTGCTTAGAAAAAAAATTTCAGATGAATTCGGCTTCCTTCCCGGAGAAGTCACTGTTTACGTAGTACTATACAAGCTGAAAGCAAGAGGCTTTGTTTCTTCAAAAAAAGAAGAAAACAAGGTTGTTTATTCTGTGACAAAAAAAGGAATTGAATTGCTTAAAGACGCTGAAATGCTTTTAAAAGAAAAAACAAAAAAAATATTTAACTGAAAAAAGAAAACAAAACATTAAAAAAAATTAAATGAAAAAATTGAAAAACAAAAAAAACCAGCTGGAAAAGCTGAACCTGATTCTTAATTAAACTTTCTGGTTGATTTGATTTAAACTTCAACTATTTTAATTCATAAAAGAAGTTTCTTGCAGGCTTGTGGAAAGTCTAAGGACAGCTCGTTTTCTCTGAATTCGGGCTGTTCTTTTCAATTGAGGGAAGCAAATGAATTTAGTTGAATTAGCCTGCATTAGAGCATCAAAAGAAAAAGGATTTTATTCTGAAAACCATTCAAAAGTTTTTTCTGCTATTTTAAGGTTTGAAGAACTTTACTTGGATGAATTAACTGAATTAATGAACTTAGAAGAAAAAAAAATACAAAAAATTCTTGATCAGCTGGTTAAAAGAAAACTAATAAAGAAAAAAAACTTTAAATACACTTTAATTGAACCTTTTGAGTCAGCTAACTCTTTTTTGTTTGGCTGAACCATCAACCGTTAAATATATTTATTAGAAGCCACTTTAATATCAGTTAACATGAAAAAAACATTCTTGCTTGCAGTGGTTTTTGCATTATTTTTTTGTGCAATAGTTTCTGCTGTTAGTAACGGGCAAATATGGACTCCAGGAGAAATGGAAAATTACACTTTTCCTCCTGTTCCGTTAAACGAGGAATTTACCATAACAATAAAACACTACAGCTGGTGGAGCTATACTAGTGCCCCCTTAGGAGGATGGAGTTATTCCAGAAAAGAATTTTGGGGAACCTATGGAAGTGCACCTGGCTGGCCAATAATTACGCCAACTGAAGCAACAAAACTTGACGCCAACCTTTTTACAGGACCTATTGAAGCTGGATGCACAATAATAAATTATGACCAAAATGTTGATTACTTTAAAAAAGGGGGAGACAGGATAAGCGATCATAACACTACAATAACATTGAACTGTACTGTTGAAGGAGATTACACAATTAAAGGAGGCTATAAAGTATACTACCAAGGATGTGATGAATTCCAAAACTGCACAGGAGACTGGATTTATTATTCAGGACCAACCGAACAATTATTCCATTTCACTGTATTGCCTGCAACAAATACTTCGCCTTATTATGACTATAACTTGTTTTGGTCTAAAATAAAAAGCACTAAAAGGCATTATATTCATGTATGGGATGTAGATGAACAATTAGAAGGAGGAAAATATTTTATTAAATCTTTTGAAGTAAAAGTTGAACCAGATTGCGAGATTATAGGCGGAGGAGCAAAAAACTTAGACAAAAACGAGGAAGTGGGAACATGGAAAATGATCGGCGGTTCAGCAACAGACAAAACATTTGAATTAACAGACTACACTAAAGTCTTCCAGGAAGGAGTCGATGGTTATGCTGGAACAGAAGACAATTATCTTGACAGTGCAGGAGCCAGCCAAAACCAAGGCGCAACAACACAAATTTATATTCAAAATCCAGGAACAATCAGAAATGCTTTAATTAGATTTAACGGAATTGAAGCTTTCATTAATCCAGGCTCTGAAATTGTCTCTGCAACAATAGACATGAATACTTCA
>JAHJUD010000073.1 GCA_018829335.1 Microcaldota archaeon
CTTTTTCTTTCTTCCTGTTCTGCTTGAAGCGATTGCCCCGATTTTTCTTCCTGGCGGTGCATGCCTTGAAGTGCTTTTGCTTTTTCCTGGATGGTGTTGTGCTCCCCCAAATGGATGTGAATCAGGATTCATTGCAACTCCCCTTACTGTTGGGTATTGTTTTCTTTTTGATTTCATTAAATGATAAGCATTCCCTGCCTTTACAAAAGGCTTTTCTTTTCTTCCCCCGCCTGCTACACAGCCTATTGTTGCCCTGCATTCTGGAAGAAATGAAATTTTTTTTCCTGAAGGCATTTTTAGGTAAACGTTTTTTGCGTCTTTTGTTAAAATCAATGCATAAGATCCTGCTGCTCTGATGAATTTTCCTCCATCTCCTGGTTCTAATTCAACATTAAATATAGGGCATCCTTCAGGCAGTTCTCTTAAAGGCAAAACATTGCCTAAACTTATTCCTGCTTTTTTTCCGTATTCTATTGTCTGGCCTGTAATTGCGCCTTCTGCTGCATAAACCACTTCCTGTGAATTATCCTCGAAAAGTATTTCAGCTAAAACCCCTGTTTTTCCTTTATCTGAAAGTATTCTTGTTATTTCCCCGCTAATTTTTTCTTTTTTTTGTTTTTCGTTATAAGAAACATATTTTATTTTGTGTTTTGCTCTGTGTGTTGCCCTGTGTTTTGGCGAGCCTTTTCCTGCTCTTTGAGTTTTAATTCTTCTTCCCATTTTACAATACACCCAGTTTTATTGCAATGTCTCCTGCTTTGACTTCTTTTCCAAACTTTACTATTGCTTTTTTTCTTCCTTTCCTGTCTCTTAAAATTTTCACGTTTTCTACTTTAACTTTATATAATTTTTCTATTATATCTTTTACTTTTTTCTTGTTTGCTTTTTCATTAACTATAAAGCAGATTTTGTTTTCTGTTTCAATCATGTTAACTGATTTCTCTGAAATCAGCGGATGAACAATGATTTCATATTCTTTTAATTCACTCATTTCTCTCACTTAATTCTTTTATTGCGTTTTCAGTCCACAAAGTAAGCCTTCCTGCAACTGTTCCTGGTGCAAGAAGTTTTGTGTTAAGATTTCTTGAATTAATTACTTCAATTCCTTCAATATTCCTTGAGCTTTTCTTTAATTCACTTTTTTCTCCTGTCACAATCAATATGCTTTTTGCTTTCTTGTATTTTCTTCCTCTTCTTTTTCCTTTTCCTGCCCGTATTATTTTTCTTTTTTTTGCTCTTTCAACATCTTCCCATAACTTGAGTGTTTTCAGCACTTCACTTACTTCTTTTGTTTTCTTTATTTTTTCAAATGTGTTTTCAATTATTAAAGGAAGTTCAGCTTCAAATTTATGCCCTCTTTTTTTCACTAAATCTTTTGATGCTGTTGCAGCAACAGCTGATTCAAATGCTTTCTTTTTTTCTTTTTTGTTTATTTTTTCCTTTATTTTTTTTTCTGTTAATGGTGCAAAAGCTTTTGGCCCTTTTACTGCTCCTGAAATTCCTGCAACTTTTCCATACAATAAATACCTTCTGTTTTTTGTTCTGGGTCTTCTTGCCATTCCAGTGTTAATGCTTCTTTTTGGTGTAGGCGGTTCTCTTATTCCAATGTATTCTGCTGTTGTTTTTCTTCCTGACCAAACATCTGCTCCTTTTTTCTGAAAAGAGTTTGACTGGATTGAAAGCACTGCTCTTTTTATTAATTCAGGAAAGTATTCTGTTTCAAATACTTTTGGCAGTTCAATTTCTTTTATTTTTTCTCCTTTTAATGAAATTATTTGTGCTTTCATTTAATTCACTTCAACACTTTAACTTCAACAACTTTCATTTTTTTTTCTTCTGGTTCTCTTATATGGCATCTTAATGCAACACATCTTTTTGCAGGGCCCGGAATTGAGCCTGCAACCAGAATAAAATCGTTTTTTATTTTGCCGTAATTCTTGAATTCATTTAATTCTTTTCCTTCACCTATAAGCATAATTTTTTTGTTGTATTCTGTCCTTGAATGATATCCCATTTGGCCTGGCCTTGCCACAGTATACATGACTGTTGCAGGAGTCCAAGGGCTTATTGCACCAACAATTCTTCTTTTTTTTGCTTTTGGCCTTCCCATTTTTACTCCAAATCTTTTTATTACTCCCTGCATTCCTTTTCCTTTGGTTACTGCTTTAACATCAATAAACTGGTTTTCTGAAAAGACATCTTTTATTTTGAGTTCTTTTCCTAATTTTTCTTTTGCCAGCTTGAATTGTTCTTCTTTTTTTCCTGAAATCCTTATTTCGCTTACTTCAGGCTTCTTTTTTTCTGTTCCTGTTTCATAAGGTTTTGTGTGAACCAGTAAACTTACATATTCTGCTTCTTCAAGTTTTTTTTCGAGTTCTTCTATTGAATGCTTTTTTTTCTTTTTAGAAATAGAATTAATTTTTCTGCTTAAATGCTTTTCAGTTTTTTCTGTTAATGCTTCATCTAAAACTTTATTTCCTTCAGTTGTTTTATGGTAAAGTCTTATTCCAAAAACCTGCATTGGCGGGCATTCAATTACTGTGCCGGAAAAAACTTGTTCTTGGCCAAAACCAACGGATTTTTTGACGTCGTTTTTTGCGCTTATCTGAAGCATTCCAGATTTGTATCCTAAAAAATTCATTGTTTTTGTTTCTTTTAATTCAGGAAATGTGCTGAAACTAGGTGTTTCTTTTTTGGCTTTTTTTCTTGGATAATAAGCCATTGAACCTGAACGCGGTTTATGCACTTTTCCCATTAATTACCACTAAAAAACTTTGACTTCAATCATATAGAATGACGAAGTTTAAGTTCAATTACGCTAAAAAAACAAATTTCTAGCATTTATGCCCCTTTCAAGGCACAGTCTACTATTACAAGTAGTAATACTATTTTTATCAAAAAACCTATTTAAAGCTTTCTGTTATCTTCTTGCCAAAAGTATTACTATTATAATTACTATTACCAGCAATCCAAGTACTACCCCTAAATTCTGCCCTAATGAAACCAATGCTGTTGTTGTTCCAGTTGTTTTGTTTTCTGCTTCAGCAAAAAAGTTTTTTCCGTTGTCTAATTCAACTCTTACAGGAATTGTTTTGTCTGTTCCGTCAGTTTTTAATTTAAAAGAAATCACTTTTGTTTCTTTTGCGTTAACTTTTACTGCAGTATTTCCTTCCATTGTCCAGCCTTCCGGCAGTTCAACTATTATATTTCCCTGAATGTTTTCCTGTGTGTTGTTTTCAATTGTTATTTTGAGTTCTTTTTCATTTAATATTCCTTGTGTGGTTTCAGCTGTAACCTGAATGTTTTCTTCTTTTACTGTCAGCTGAATTTCTTTTTCTATTTTCCTTCCGCCTGACTCAACTACAAGGACTGCATTATATGTTCCTGAATTTTCTGCTTCTAATTCAATGCTTATTGTTCTGTCTGAATTTGCAGGAATTACAACGCTTTTTTCGTTAATATTCCAGTTTGATGGAAGCCCTTGCAATGAAACATTAAATTCTTTGCTTGAAGCAGTGTTATTCCTTAAAGTAAAAGAAATGCTGTCATTTAAAGCAATTTCTTTTTGTGCAGGATAATCTACTACCTCGAAGTTTTCCTGTCCTGTAAAGATTTTTGTTGTCTTTGACCTTACAGTGCATCCTTCAAGTGAAATATTATAAACCAGATAACTTTCTTTTCCTTCAAGTAATTCAACTTCAATTGTTTCAGTGAAAGAACTGTTTTTTGGAATGCTTATTGTATAAGGTGAAACACTCAGATTTGTTCCGCTGATTCTTATTGTTCCTGTCTTGTTTAAAGGATTGTCTATTCTTAAAACAATTTTTTCTTTTCCTAAAATACTTTTGCTTGAAGGAACATCTAATACAAAATCACTGCATGCGTCTGTTCCAGAACTTGTTGTTCCTATTCTTACATTAAAGCTTTCTTTTCCTATGTCATTAACTGAACAGGTGCTTCCATTGTCAAAATGTCCTCTTATTTCAATATAAACTGTTGCAGTTCCTGTGTTTAATCCTTTAATTCTTGTCCTGATTGTTCCTTTGCTGTTTGCAGGAATGCTTGAACTGTAAAATGTTTCTTCTGATGTAATCTTTGAATCATTGTCATAAACATTAACATAATCGACATAAAATCTCCTGCTTTCATTGTTTTCCAGTGAAAATTCAATTGTTTTTGTTTCTCCTTGGCTTATGTTTACTGTTTCTGTAATCACATCTATTCCAGAACAGCTTGCTGAACTGCCTGAACCGTCATTTCTTATTTCAACATCAAATCTTTCTCTTGCATCAGAAAAAGAACAAGTTCTTCCGTTTTCAAATCTTCCTTTAACCTCAAAATAAACAGGAATGTTTTTTGTTGAACTCACACTTTCTGTTTCAGCAGTAAATGAAACATTTGTTGTGTTGCCGGCTGAAATATAAGAATTGTAATTTACGTTTCTAAAATCAACTGAAGTGTTTGATTCATTAAAGCTTATTCCTGTAATATTAAATCTTGTGTCTGAATTGTTTTCAACTGAAAAAGAAGTTGAATAAACATCGTTTTCATTTAAACTTAAATTTCTTGTGTTTAAGCTTAAATCAGAACAATAGCCTTCCCCTTCTGAATCACTAACGTCTTTTATTGTTAAGTCAATTATTTTTTCTCCTATTGTTGAATAAGAGCAGGTTCTTCCGCCCGAATAATGACCTGAAACCCTTAATGTAATTTTTCCTGTGCTGTTTCCTGAAACACTGTTGCTTACAACCCTGTATTCAAAGTCTTTGCTTGAATTTGCAGGAATAAAGCTTGGCTTGTATTCTTCTGTTGCGCTAATAAAACTGTTTCCGTAAACTACATATGGGTCAAAGTCGTCAACATAAAATCCGTTATCAGAATAATTTCTTACATTAAAGCTGAAAACATCTGAATCGTTTTCCAGCATTCTTTCGTCTGAAGCATTAATTACAATGTCTGAACAGTCTTCATATCCTGCTGAATTTGTAATAATTATTTTGAATTCTTTTTCTATGTCATTTCCTGAACAGCTTTTTCCGCTTGGAAAACTTCCGTTAATCTGTAGTCTTGCATATTCTTCTTCATCTTGGCTTACGTTCGGTGTTCTGACTTTTACTGTTATCTGTCCTGTGTCTCCTGCAGCAATTGAATTATCATAAGAGTAAATTCCTAAATCTGAATCTCTGCCTAGAACATTGTACACATAAGGAGAGCCTGAATAATTAAATCTTTCTTCTGAATTATTCCTTACAGTGAAAGTATAATTCCTTGATTCGTTTTCATTCATTGCAATTGTTTTATTATCAATTTCAATGTCAGAACAATAAGAGTTATACCCAGGATTAATGTCATTGATATATGCTGATTCATAGTCATGGTTTGAATAATCTAATGCACTTCTTGCATGAACCACTACCTCATAATTTGAATAACTGTCATCTGCATAAAATTCATTAGACCATTTAGGATAAACAGAATTTAATTGGTAAACATGGTATGTTTTTGTGCTGGTTTTTTTAATATAATAACCGTCTGCATAAATTTCTGCCCAGACCTGAATTTTATCATAAGGGTTGCTTACTGATTCATAATAAGGGTACTTGTAATAATCATAGCTGACAAAAATTGTTGCCTTTATATCAATGCTGTCGCCGTCATTTGCTGAAATATAATTGCTCCATTCATAATCTGAATCGCTTTTTAATTCGACTGAAGCAACTTTAGGAAAATAAGGATAATGTGTGTCAACTAAAGCGTTAACTGTTCCGATCAAAAAAACAAGTAATATTAAAGCAAGAAATTTATTCATGCAGACCCCCTTCATGACCACTCAAAAGTGGTAAAAATTATATATAAGACTGTGATTTAATCTATTTAAACATATCTTTTTACGTTTTCACTGGTTAAAGTTAATTTAACCTTTTATTACCCCTATTGGAACTAATCTTGCCACTTTTTTTGCTATCCCACTTAATTCAAGAGACCTTATCACTTCATCCACGTCTTTGTATGCTTCAGGCATTTCTTCTGATAAAGTTTTAGGGCTTCTGGCTTTAACAAATCTCCCGGCTAATTCCATTTCTTTCTGCACTTGTTCTCCTCTTTTAGTTCTTATTGCTTTTGCCCTTGACATAACTCTTCCTGCTCCATGGGCTACTGAACCAAAAGTTTCTTCTAAACCTTTTTCTGTTCCAACTACAATCCAAGAAGCAGTTCCCATTGAGCCAGGAATTAATGCAGGATGCCCTGATTCTCTATATATGGAAGGATTTTCTTTTCTTTTTGCAGGAAAAGCCCTTGTAGCGCCTTTCCTGTGAACTAAAACTGTCATTTTTTTCCCGTTAATTTCATGTTCTTCAAATTTTGCAATATTGTGCGCTACATCATATAATAATTCCATTTCCATTTCTTCTGCTGTTTTTCCTAAAATTTTTTCAAAGCTTTTTCTTGTCCAATGGGTTATCATCTGCCTGTTGGCAAAAGCATAATTTACTGCACAAGCCATTGCACTCAAATATTTTTTTCCTTCAATTGAATTAATAGGCGCACAGGCTAATTGTTTATCACTTACCTGAATTCCATATTTTTCCATTGCTTTTTCCATTACTTCTAAATAATCTGATGCAATCTGGTGGCCAAATCCCCTGCTTCCACAGTGAATCATCATTGTTAAATTCCCTTTTTTTAATCCAAACTTTTCTGCTGTTTTTTCATCAAAGATTTCCTGAACTTTTTGTATTTCAAGGAAATGGTTTCCTGAACCCAAAGAGCCTAATTGTGAAAGCCCGCGCTGAATTGCTTTTTCTGAAACATTTTTTGGATTTGCTTCCTTCATTTTCCCGTTTTCTTCTGTTGTCTCTAAATCTTTTTTCCATCCAAAACCGTTTTCTATTGCCCATTCAGAACCTTTAACCATTACTTCTGTTAATTGTTTTTTGTCTGCCTTGAATTGTCCTTTTGACCCTAATCCTGCAGGCACCTGATTAAATAATTCGTTCAGCAAAATTTGTTCTTTTCCTTTAATGTCTTTTTCTGTTAAATTTGTTTTGATTAATCTGACGCCGCAATTTGAGACAACAAAATTGTTTGCAATAAAGTTGTGGTTTTCGTTGTTTATTGTTAAATCATACACTAAACCATTGTACGAAATTTTTTTTATTTCTTCAATTTCTTCCCAAACAAACCCGTCGTTTCCGATGGAAAATTCTTTGCAGTATTCTTTGAATGAAAGAAAATTAAATGCAATTCTGGCAGAATTTTCAAACTTGGTGCCGATTGAATGATTTATGAATTGTTCAGCTATATATTTCCCTTTAAGTTTTTGTCTGATTACAGCCATTGCAGTTCCTTTTTCATACAATGTTTTTGCTTCTTCTCTTGCATCATTTCTTTCTTTTGTTATTTTTTCTTTTAACCTTGCATAACTTGCTGCCAAGCAGGCTTTTTTTTGTTTTTCTCTGTTATATTCAAACCCTATTTTTTCATATAATTTTATTAAGTTTGTATTTTTTCCAGCTATCTTTAATCTTAATCCGACTGTTTTGCCCATTTTTCCATTGTATTGATATCCTTTAACTTCTACAGGATACGAGCTTTTTATATCAAATTCAGAAAGTAATAATCTAATATCATTTAAGAAATCAATTGTGTTTTCTTTCAATTTCTCGTTTTTGTTCATGTTAAGTTGAGGGGAATAAAAATTATATTTGTTTAATGTTTTAGGGCTGGATAATTCTGCTCCAAAGAATGAAGCCAAAAACAACCTTTTTTGCCATGTTTCTCCTTTCATAATCCATTTGGGAACCCTGTATTCTTTTTGAGTTTTTTTTCCAAACGGAACCCCTAAAGCAATTAATAGAGCTGCAAATGCAGTGGATTTTTTAACTAAAGAAGTTTCTTCAAACTCAAAATTGCTTTCCCCATAAAAAGTTTTTATGCGGTGTTTTCTGTTTCTTTTGTAGATGGTTGGCGCCTTAAAACCTAAACTTAAAATATCTTTCTTTATTGCTTCCAAATCTTCTTCTTTTGCATAAAAACTCGTAATTCCTTTTTTTTTGTTAACCAAGGATATTACTCCGTCTCCAAAAACAAATCCTGACAGTCTTAAAAGAGCAGGAGTTTGAGCAGAATTGTATTTTAATGGAAGAACATTCAGTTTTTTTAGGTATTTCATTATTTGTTGTTTTGCACTCCCTTTAGAAGTTATTCTCAATTCTTCAAGCAAGTTTTCTATGTTTTCTTTTGTAATAATAATTTCGTCTGATGGCTCTGTATATTTAACCCCTTTGAAGGGGTGTGCGGCAATAAACTCTTTTTCTAATTCTTCAGCTTTTTTCATTCCAGTTTTTGTGAAAATTGGGTGTTCTCCGGTTACCTTTAATTTTCTGCTTGTTTTTGTTTTTATTTCATATAAAAATCCTGTTTCCTCTCTTTTCATGTAAAAAACTGGCTTTGTTTTTATTAATTCATTTTTATTTTTGTCAAAAGAATTGCTTTCAAATAAATCAAAATTGCGTTCTAATTCTTTTATTGTGAGCCAGCTTCCGTTTCCTAAAGAAATTTTTGTTTCTGGGCAGGTGCAATTCACATCGAAGCCAATGCCTCCGGGGCTTACCACTCCTTTTTCTGAGTCAAATGCTGCGACTCCTCCAATCGGAAAACCATATCCTACATGGCAGTCTGGTTCTGCAATTGAATATTTTTGTATTCCTTTTAGTTCAGCTACATTAATTAATTGTTTTTTTGCGTCTTCTTCTATGTTTTCCATTAATTTTTTTGTTGAATAAATCCTTGCAGGAACAAGCATTTTTCCCTGTTTTGGAATTTCCCATATTCCTTTGCTTATTTGTTTCATAATCTTTTCCCTTATTTTTTTCTGTAGCCAAACTTTCTTGAGTATGAAGTGTGGTCAAGCCATTCAAGAATAACTGCAATTATTTTAATCGAGTCTCCTCTC
>JAHJUD010000074.1 GCA_018829335.1 Microcaldota archaeon
ACTTGTGTTAAAGCAGGATTAGAAAAAGAAGACTGGAAAAGAAAAGAATGTAAAGTGTTTAAATTTCAGGGACAGATTTTCAAAGAAGACAAACCAAAAGGAAAAGTAATTGAAAGTTAGGTACAGTCATTTGGATTTAATGCATTTTCCTGCATGCAGGAAAAATAAGTTTTTATTTCATTGTCGCATGTTTTACTGCTTGTCTTGCATTCAGCTAATTTTGACTTATATGAATCAGAATTATCCATTAAAGGCTGAATGAAAAAAAACTGAATTAACACACCTAAAACAAGGCCTGCAATAAAAATTACCAGCATAGTGCTTGGAAAAAAACTCTTGCTCTTCTTTTTCGGGGCTTCATCTTTTGGCATGCAATAAAATAAAGAGAAAGAAATTAAAAAAACTACTGCAAAAACAGGGTATTTGGAATAATAATAGACAATAAATAAAAACTCTAAAGGCTTTATTTTATAAATAAATTAAAAATAGGGGTTGAAGTAAGTGAATTGGAAATTATTAACTGGATTAATTGTTTTGATTTTTTTATTTAGTTTTACTTCTGCTCAAACTTATTATGTTTCTCAGCCAAACGGAAACGACAATAATGATGGTCTTTCTGTTTCAACTGCATGGAAAACAATTACTAAAGCAAATAACACTCATCAAAGCGGAGACACTGTTTATTTTCTTCCTGGAGATTATAGGGAAACCTTTTTGTGCGGCAGTGGACAATGGAATTCTACTTTGTGTCCTAAATCAGGGAGTCCTGGAAATTCCACTAAATTTATTGGTTTAGGAAACAGAGAAGACATTAAAATTTTAGGAAGCGAAAAAATAGAGAATTGGAGTTTGTGTTCTGATTGTGAGAATTCTAATGTCTATAAAGCTGTAATGCCTGTTACTCCAAGAATTAGATGCGAAGAATACACTGACGGCAGACACGACTATCCTTCAACTGACTGCTGGCTTGAAACAGGCAATACAAGCAAAGTGTTTAAAAGAGCTGATTTAATTGGAGAACAACATAATACTGGAGCAAATAAAACTTGGGTTGATGAACCAGGAGAATTTTACTATGACAGAACAACCAATACAGTTTATTTAAAGGCATTTGATAATTCTAACCCAAACAACCTTCACATTGAATGTTCTGCCAGAGCACTTGCGCAATGGGGCTGGAGTTTAGACCAAAAAGGACAATATATTATAATGGAAAATTTATCCTTAAAATATAGTGCTTGGAGTGGAATGTGGATGAATGGAAGAGTAAAAGACCTTAATATCATAAACAACGATATTGGATATAATTCTGCTTCAAGCAGCTGCGGAAACAATGTTGGAGGAATAATCCACAGAAAAGAAGAAGTTTACTGTTCTTCAGGTTATGAACCTGAAAACCTTTTATGCATGAAACAAGTTAATGTAATCGGAAACAAAATTCATGATCAGTCAAGTGATCTAGGAGAATTCCTTTCTCAAGGAATAGTATTTTATGATGTAAAAGACAGTTTAGTTGCAGGCAACGAAATCTATAATGTTGGAATACCCATTTATATTAAAGGAAAAGTTGATAATGTTACAATCAAAGACAATCTTTTGTACAATTATAGAGGAGATGCAATATTCAGTAATCTTGCAGTTGAAAACATAAAAATTATTGGAAACAGAATTTATAATCCACTTCATAACACTACTTTTGAAACAGGCTCAATAAGCATTGGAGGAGACTATCTTTACGGAGTATGGACTACTACAGACAACTGGACTATAATAAACAATACTTTTTGGAACATGAATAATGATTATGGTTATGGTTCAGGTTATGGGCCAATGATGGGTTATCAGGGTGCAACAAGAGGCCATATACTAAAAAATAATGTTTTTGCAAACGTTAAAACTGATATTGGAACAGGAGGTTATGGCAGTGACTACCATAACTATGAATTTGAATCAAACCATAATTTATTTTATGAACCTGTTTCTGCTTCAAATTTAGAATTCTGGCAAGACGCAGCACATATTAGTTTAGCTACATGGAAGAGTACTACAAGCCAGGATTTAGATGCAATAGTAATAGCAGGAACTGCACCATTATTCAATAATGCTTCAGCAGCAGATTTTTCATTGAAAAGCGACAGCCAAGCAATAGACGCAGGAACAATCACACCATATCATTGTACAAGAGCAGACGACAACCCAACAAACCCTTATCCTGCAGGAGATACTTCTTGTAGGCATTGGAGAGGAAGTGCTCCTGATTTGGGGGCATTAGAATTTGGAGGAACTCCTGCTCCATGCACTAATGGGAACATAAGGTATGGGTGTACTACAACAGATTCTTGTCCTGGTTTTCAGACTTGCGTTAATGGTTCATGGGGTGCTTGTACTGATATTCCAGATGATGGTTGTCCTGTGATTCCTTGCAATGATACTGACCCGCCAAGAGATTGCACTACAAGCGAAAATTGTCCTGGAACTCAAATTTGTTCAGCAGGAAACTGGGGAACTTGTACAGACAAACCAGATGATGGTTGTCCAACTCCAACACCAGGAACAATAACTGCAACACATTTAGTTCCTTCAAGCGATTCAAGTTTTCCTCAAGGGCAATCATTCACTTATATGACAAAAGTTTCTTGCAGTGGAGGATATTGTGGGAATGTAACTGCTACTTTGGATCCAACTTTTGGCTACACTGAAATTGGAGCAGGTTCAAACAATGCGGTTGCAAACTATTTATTATTATCCAAATTTACTGCTCCTGAAAGCGGAACAATAGATTCAATTACAGCACATTTGACTTATTCAGAAGTTGTTTTTGTTATTTATTCTGAAACAGGAAGTTTATTAGCACAAAGTGCACCAAAAGCTTCAGATAATGGCTGGACTACTGCACCAATAAGTTTACAGGTAACTGCAGGAACAAAATACTGGCTTGGATGGATTCAAGGAAAAAATGGTACTTCAGACCCATGGAGAAAATACGACATTGCAACTGCAGGACAGGGAACAATAATTAATGCAGGAACAGTTTATCCTAATCCACCTTCAAATCTGCCTTCATCAGGAAACTCTAATCAAAAAATAAGCATTTATGCAACATACACTGCAGGAAGCAGTAAAGGAACAATTCCAGTTGGTTCAGGAACTCCATTTTATGTTGATGCAACAGGAATCAATCCACAAACTTGTTCTAATTTAGCTGATGGAGGTTCTTGCACTAATACTTGGAGTGTAATACCAACAGGAAGTGTTGGAGATAGTTTTTCGTTTTTTGTAAAATATGAACCAGAAAATACTGTGATTCCATCAAAAAATACTTCAATTAAAATGATTACAATAAGCGAAGGAACAGGCTGTCAAGAAAACTGGACTTGCACTGAATGGAGTGCATGCATTGGAGGAAACCAGACTAGAACTTGTACTGACAACAACAACTGCGGTACAACAAACAACAAACCAATAGAAACACAATCTTGTAGTGAATGTGAATTCACTGACTTCAGGCCATGCACTACAACAGAATCATGCAACGGAACACAATACTGCAACCAAAACGGAACATGGGATCCTGTTTGTTATGATACTTTTCCAAACGACAACTGTCCAATACTAGCCTGCGCAGACGGAGAACTAATAACACAAGAATGCGAATGCGGAGAACAAAATTACAGTTCAGGTTACTGCTGCCAAAACACTCACCAAGACACGCCATGCATTAGCGATTGCAGTGAAGGACCAATAACACAAGCATGCTATTGCGGAAACAACATTTATGACACAGGATATTGCTGTGGAACAGGAGGAATGCAGCCTCCAGTATATCAAACATACTCTTGCAATGCTACTTGCACTCCAGGAGACCCGCCACAAAACTGCACTACTATAGATGATTGTTCTGGAACACAAACATGCAATACATCAGGTTTCTGGGGTTCATGCATTGACACACCAAACGATAACTGTCCAATTTGCATTCCAGAATGGACTTGCACTCCTTATAGTGAATGTGTTGACAACCAAAAAACAAGAACCTGCACTGATGATAATGACTGTGGAATAAACACAGGAAAACCATCAGAAATTCAATCCTGCGGATTATGCGATTTCATGGACACTCAAGACTGTGTAACAGACGAAGGATGCACTGGAAGCCAAGTATGCGACGTAACAGGACACTGGGATTCTGCCTGTTATGACAATAACCCAGAAGACAACTGCCCAGCATGCATAGAAGAATGGGATTGCAGTTCATGGAACACCTGCACAAACGGAAACCAAACAAGAAATTGTACTGATTTATCTGAATGTGGCACTGCAGAGTTTAAGCCTTCTATAAGCCAGTCTTGTGGAACTTGTTCTAGTGGAGTAACACAGGCATGCACTACAAGCCAAGGGTGTGCTGGAATTCAAACTTGTGTGAATGAGAGTTGGGGTTCTTGTGCTGATATTACAGGAGA
>JAHJUD010000075.1 GCA_018829335.1 Microcaldota archaeon
CTGGCACCCGTGCACAACACAAGGTTGTGCTAGCATGGCTTATGCCATGCCCCGTTAAAGCCGCTCAAATTTTCAGCTTGATAGGACTAATTTTTTGATTAAACTTTTTTCTAAAAAGTTTATTATAGTCAAGTCGCTTTAGAGCTCAAACACAACACCTTTTTCCAAAAGCTGCAACTTAAACCAAAAAGGTTTAAGTGCACAACAAAATTAAAATTTTGTTTGTGTATCAAAAACAGCTTTCGGCGAAAAAAAGATTGAACAAAAACCTGCACGACGTAAAGTCGTGCTGCAATCTTTTTGAGAAATTGCATTTTCTGCGCGAAAATTTTAGAGCTAAGATTCTGACACTTTTCAGTGCCAGAATCCTAGTTCAGTTTGAAGGAGGTGATCCGTCCGCAGGTTCCCCTACGGACACCTTGTTACAACTTAGCCCGCTTTACAGAAACTAGAATCAAATCAACCAAGAAGTTAATTTTCATCCAGACCCCATTCAGCTGGCTTGATGGGCGGTGTGTGCAAGGCGCAGGGACTTATTCACCGGAAGATAATGACTTCCGATTACTGGGGATTCCAACTTCATGAGGCCGAGTTACAGGCCTCAATCCGAACTGAGGTTAAGTTTAAGAGATTGCCTTGCCCTTTCGGGTTCGGAGCCCATTGTCTTAACCATTGTATGCCGCGTGTTGCCCAGGAGATTCGGGCCATACTGATCTATCGTTGCCCACCCCTTCCTCAAGGTTGCCCTCGCAGTCTTCATAGAGTGCTCCTCCTAAAAGGAAAATAGCAACTATGAACGTGGGTCTCGCCCGTTGCCTGAGTTGACAGGACGCTTCATAGTACGAGCTGACGATGACCATACAACACCTCTCAGCGCGTCAGGAAAGCCCTTCAGACTGTCCATCATTCTGCTGTCACCCCTGGTGAATTATCTGGCGTCGTATCCAATTGAACCGCAGCATCCACCCCTTGTAGTGCGCCCCCGCCAATTCCATTAAGTTTCAGTCTTGCGGCCGTACTTCCCAGGCGGCAGACTTAACGGCTTCCCTTCGGCACCCCTACAGCCTGTAGCTGCTAGGACACCTAGTCTGCATCGTTTACTGCTGGGACTAACCGGGTAATTAGTGGGATGAAAAGAGTTTCAGACGAGATACTTTATCAGGATGATAAAATTTGACAAACTTTAGCATTTCCTGAATATTTTGTTTGCCATATATATAGATTTCATATTCAGGTTTTTCATGCCGTTTTCTTTTATACTCAGAAACTTTGATTCCATTTTCTAAAAGAAAATTTTTTACAAAATCAAAAATTTCTTTTGATGTTATTGTAAAAGAAATTTTTGCTTGCTTTTTTCCGACATGGCCCTCTGAATCAAAGAGTCCTCCAAGATAAGATGACTTTAGTTTTTTGTCCCATAAATTCATATAGGACGTTGTCGACAGTCTTCTTCTTATAGAACCCTTCGGGACCTCAAGCACTTCAACCAAAAACTTGTAGACTACCATTCTCTTAATATGAGAATAGTAAGTGTGCCTTTTCTTGTCGTGAAATAAGTTTGGTTTCACAGAAAAGACTTTTTCAAACAAGTCTTGGATAATAATATGGTATTCAAGGCATTTATCAGTTATAACAATTCTGTCATAAGACATATTGCCATCGCCATGAATTATTCCTAAAAGCCTGCACAATTCAGGTGAAAACTTTTTTGGAAGCTTTATTTCATGGCTTGAATTTTTGTGTCTGAATGTTTTTCCGATTTTGTAAATTTCAGGATGTTTGTCCAGAAATTCTTTTAACCGGAGTTCTAACACTTGTTTCATATTATTATTAGTGCTTTGAAGTTTTTATCTCTTTCCAATCCCATATCTAATCCGGGTCGATCCCCCAGCCTTCGTCTCTCACCGTCAGATCCGTTCTAGTCAAACGCCTTCGCTACTGGTGGTCCTCCTAAGATCATAGCATTTCACCGCTACCTCAGGAATTCCTTTGACTTCTCCCGGTCTCGAGTCTAAGAGTATTTCTGGCACTCCTGCAAGTTGAGCCTGCAGATTTCACCAAAAACTTTTTAGACCGGCTACAGGCGCTTTAGGCCCAATATTAGTGGGCACCACTTATGGAGTACGTATTACCGCGGCGGCTGGCACGTATCTTACCCTCCATTTATTCGTATAGCGGTTTAGACTATACAAAAGCAAGCAGAGCTTGCACTTGAAATCCCCCTATCACGCTTTCGCGCATTGTAGAGAATTCGCAACTGCTGCACCCCGTAGGGCTAGGGACCTTATCTCAGTTCCCTTCTCCGGGCTCCCTCTCTCAAGGCCCGTATGGATCTTCGGCTTGGTGGGCAGTTACCCCGCCAACAACCTAATCCACTGCAGTCCCGTCTTCAAGTGAACTACAAGCATGAATGTAGTTCTTTGGGCAATAAAACCTTCCAGTATTTGTTGCCTATAAAGCATTAGTCCCAGTTTCCCGGGGTTTACTTTTCTTGAAGGTAGGTTGACTACATGTTACTGAGCCGTTTGCCACAGTTTATCATAGCTTAAACTGTTAGACTTGCATGTTTGAGTCGGATTTCAATAGCAGTGCCCGCCAGCAGGATCAGCTGGTATCATTGCACTAACATCTTTTGGTCGCAAAATTTTATGGAATTGAATTCGCACTTAAAGAGTTTTTTTTCACACCTTTTTTTCAAAAGTTGAATCGTCGTAAAACATTATGCAAAACTGAAAGTTTTGCTAGCCCCACTGAAAGTGGTGCCTCGTGCTCAAACGGCGAAACGTTTGTTGTGTTTGATTAACTCAAGCGACTTAACTACATCAGATTCAAAAAAACTTGAATCCTCATTTTTTTTCTACCAAGAAAAATCACGGTAGACACTTATGTTTATTGCATGAAATTCATTGGAATCCAGAAATTGAATTCCTCTTTACGCGCATAAAGGAGGCGATAAAAAATTTATTCCGGCAAAAAAATCAAATCAGAAAAAACCGATTTTTTATGCCTATATATAGGTGTCTCACGATATTTATAAACCTTTCTCTGAATTGATTTCTATTTGTTTTAAGGTAATAAAATGAATTTTTTTGCGTTGTTTTCTTTGATGCGTCCATTAGAGTGGAGCAAGAGTTTTGGCAACATGGTTTTTGGTTTTTTAATTGCTTTATTTTTAACTCAAAGTTTTGTTTCTTTTGAAAACTTTGATTTTTTTTTGTTTTTTTTGGCGTTTATTGCTGTCGGTCCTTTATTGTGGGGCGGCTTATATGCATTAAATGATTTTACTGACGCAAAAAAAGATAAAATGCATCACGTGAAATCTGAAAGGCCGATTCCTTCAGGTAAAGTTTCAGAAAAAACTGCTTTAATTTTTTCTGTTGTTTTAATTTTTTTGTCTTTAATTATTGGATTTTATTTTTTCTTTTTTTTGAATAATTTTTTGTTTTTGGTTTGCTTGATTGCAATGCTTTTCAATCAGGTTTTGTATTCTGTTGAGCCTTTTCATTTCAAGTCAAAGCCTTTTCTTGACTTAATTTCCGGCTCTGTAATAAATCCTTTTTTTCGTTTTTATTCTGGCTGGGTTTTGGTTATTCCTTTTTTTAATGCGCCTTTATTGATTTTGTTGTTTGTTGCAGGAATACAGTTTGCTGGCTTTTCTTTGTATAGGCTTGGTTCAGTCAGCCATGAAAGAAGGCTTAATTATAAGAGTTCAATGATTTTTTTTGGAGAAAAAAAAGTTTTGGTTTTTTCTTATTTTGTCGGCTTAATTGCAGTTTTTTCTTTTGTTTTGATGACTTTAACTTATCGCTTTTTTCCTGAATTAATTTTTTTGGGTTCTTTGCCATCCAAGTTTTTGTGGCTTGTTGTTTTAAGCATTTTACTTCTTCCCTTGTATTTGAATGCTTTGTTGTCCCCGCAAAAAATGGAATTAAAAAAAATGTATTCAATAATGTACTGGCATAA
>JAHJUD010000076.1 GCA_018829335.1 Microcaldota archaeon
GTCAAACGAAAAAGAAGAATTTGAGTCAATCAAAACTTTATTGCCTGAAAGAGAATGAACTAAATTATTGTTTTCATCAAAAAACATTATTTCAGCAAAAGAATTTAATGAAAGCATTGAATTGTTTTTTGTATTAATCAAATAATGTTGTGTTGTGCCTTTTTCAATGCTTGGAACTGAACTCAAATTAAAGGAAATTATTTCTGCACTGTCTTCTGGAACAGTAACTAAAGTGGATTTTTCGTTTTCTCCTATTTTGTTTCCTTCAGCTAAAACAATTGCGCCAATATTGTAATCGTTTACTATTCCTGAAGTCCAATAATAATTGAAGTCTGCATTCTGGTTTGCAGGCACTTCAATTGGGCCAACAAATTCTTTGTTTATTATTTTTCCTGTTGAATCTCTTACAAAAAATTCTATTGTAGTGTCTAATGGAGGAACTTCTGCGGCAAATTCTGCCGGCACAATCAAAAACAAGTTTAAATTAATTAATCCCTGAATTTCTTTTATTATTTCTGATGGAACAGTTAACTCTGATTCAAAACCAAAAAAATTTGCATCAAAATTATTTGAATCATTGAATTCATTTACTGAACTAAAAGAAGCATTAATTATTGTTTCAAGTCCTGTGTTGTCTTCAGCTCTTAATTCAATTAAATAATTTCCTAAAATGTTTGTGTCATTGAATTCTGTGTGCCAAAAATTATTGTCTGACTGAATTAAATTCAATGTTGTCTGGTTTCCTAAAGGGTTTTCAATCATTGCATTAACTTCATTTACGTTTTCATCATCTGATACATTAACAGTTAACTCTAAAGGGTTTCCTGCAAGAATTTCGTTTGGAATATTAATTGAATTAAATATTGGAGGAAGGTTTTCCTGTGAATTTATTTTGTCAATGTTAGTTAAATCAATTAACCCTGAACCATATTTTGAATCTTTTCCTGCTAAACCTAAATCTAATGCATTTAATTCAAGCCATTGCTTTATTTCTTGCGGAGTCATTAAAGGGTTTGCTTCAAGCATTAATGCAACTGCGCCAGAAACAAATGGAGCACTCATTGAAGTCCCGCTTTTTGTTGCATAACCATTATTTGGAATAGAAGAATTAATGTTTACTCCAGGAGCACTTAAATCAGGCTTTACTCCAACTCCAGGAATAATTCCTCCTGCAGAAAAACAAGCCCAGTTATTTTGTTTGTCTGTTGCACCAACAGTTATTGCATTTGGGTTATCTCCTGGAACTCCAATTCCCCTAAAAGAACCGCAAGTCATGCTTGGACAGCTTTCACCGCAGTTTCCTGCTGCAGCTATAACTATAATTCCTTGTTGTATTGCATCATTTAAAGCCAAATTAATTGGGTCATTTAAGTCAGAGTATGCTGCCCCTAAAGACAGATTAATTATGTCTGCTTTGTCATCTGAAAGCAAGTTTCCGTCTGGGTTTACTGCCCAGTTTATTCCTGCAATTACTGTTGCACTTGTTCCTATTCCATAATCATTCAATACTTTTCCGTTTAATAAAACTGCATTTGGTGCTGTTCCATTGTATGTTCCTCCGTTAATTGTTGTTCCTGTTGCAATTCCTGCTACATGAGTTCCATGCCCAAAAACATCTGTTGGGTTTCCGCTTCCACTGAAGTCTTCTGCTAAAATTACTTTTCCTTGCAGCATTTCATGGCTTGAATCAATTCCTGTATCTAATACTGCAATTTTTATTTCTTGTCCTGTAAAACCATAACTCCAAGCAGTATCAGCATTAATTATTGGAATTGAATCATTTAATGCAGCTTTTATTTGCCTGTCAGGATAAATGAATTTAATTTTTTGATTTAATGCAAGTTCATTTAATTTTCCTGCTGGAATTTCTGCTACAACAATTTTTCCTGTTTGAAATTCTTGAATGTTTTTTCCATTCAAATTTTTTGTCAGCAAAGAAATTTCTTTTAGTGCTTCTTCATTTTTTACTTCAATTAAAACTTTTATTGAAGTTAAAGGAGAATTTTGAGTTAAAGAAATTAATTCTGGATGAAGTTTTTCTGTTGAATTCACTGGAATTAACTGTTTTGGAATTAATGCAGTTGACTGGCTTAAAAACAAAATTAACAGAAAACAAACAAAGACAATTTTACTTAAATTCATTTTTTTCCTCCTTTTCATATTTTTTACCATAACGCCTCATATTATGCAACTTCCATTAAACTTATGATTATGCCAATAAGGACTCCTAAAATTATTGATAATGCAATCAAATACAACAAATATTTTTTTGCGTTAAACGCTTTTTTTTCTTCTTTTACTGCAAAAGTATCTGCAAATTTGTCATGCCATCCTTGCTTGTTTTTGTCAAAAGCAATCCACAGGAAACCCAACAAAAGAGAAAAAAGTGAAATCCAGTAACCAATATATCTTAGTATTGCTTTTTTCCAGCCAACAGGCGTGTTTCCTTCTATTGTATAAATTTTTACTTTTTTTAATTGTTTTCCGATTGTTTGGCCTTTTGTTGCAGTGAAATAAATCCAGTATAGCGGGCTAAAAAGAAAAAAATAAACAATAAAAGTCAAGTGGCCAGTTATAAACCCAATTATATAGTTTAATTCTGGTGCATCTCCCGGCACTCCCAATAAGATAAAAAATATTGTTGAAACAATTCCTGAGAGAAGCATTAATGCAATCAGTAAAACTATATCAAGAAGCGTGGCCGAAAACCTTTGGATAAAACCTGCTTTTGGAGATTCCAGCATTAATTTTTCTTTTTTCAAACCAGTTCTAATTACAATTGTTCCTGCAAGTTTGTCGAAGAATCTTTGCTTGTTTTTTGTTGTGAAAATAGTTAATGCATCAATAGGGACAAATAATAAAAGGTTATCAGCAAATTTTGTGACATTCCTGAAGAATGCTTCAGTATAACCGATTTTTTCCCCGTTTTCTTTGACTACTTTAATTTTCAGTAATTTTTTTCCAATGCTTGCGCCAAATTTTCCTTCTAATACAGTCCAGTAAATTATTTGGAAAATTGTAGAACAAAATGCAATCAAAGATAAAATAGCTGGAATACTTAATTGAATGTTTGCAGTCAACCAAAAATAGCGTGCGGTTAATAATAAGAAAAAAGAAATTAATGCAGAAAAAATTCCAAGAATGATTAAGTCAATTAAGAAAGCTAAAAATCTTCTTGGAATTGAAGCCAGCTTGTTTTCTGGTTTTCCTTTGGTTTCTTTTTCTTCTGTTTTCCTGAAAAAATCAAAGAAATAGGCAAACATTATTGTTGTTATAAGAAACAATGGAACAAACATAAAACAGCAGTTATCTGAACCAAAAATTATTTCGCCTAAAACGTCTGCATTTTTTATTTCAAACACGCTAAAAAACAAGAGTTCAAGGCTTACGAGAATTAAATTAAATAAGAATGCTTTAAGAATTGTTTTCTTAAACGGAATTTTTTCGTATAAGAATGCAAACAGAATCCATGCAAAAATAAGGAATATGTGAATTGAACCCATCAAAAACAAAGTTACCCCAAATCCTTCTCTGTCAGCACTCATCATTCCCATCATTTGGCCTATTCTGTCACTAAAAAATAGGATTAAAATCAGCGTTGTCAGCATTCCAATAACAAAATACATTAACACACTGGCTTTTAGTGCACTCTTCCAGAAAACTTTTTGAGTCATTTCTTTCCCTCTTGTTTTTCCGCAAATTCTTTTAAGTGTCTCCACCAGTAACTTTTAGGATAATAATCCCATTCGCTGTTTTCGTAAAAATCATGAAATCTTTTAAGTAGTTGGGGTGCTGTTTTTTGAAGTTTCTTATCTGCTTCTTTTATTTTTTCTTTTATTTTTAGGATTTCTTTATCATCTTTTAATTCTTTTAATATGGCTTCATATTCATCTCTCCATTCTAAATCATGCATAAAATTCTCTGGTCCTGAAAAAGTATGTTGTGCTGTGTGTGTCCAATTGTTTGCCAATGTTTCAAGTTCATCTAAGCATTTTTCTTGAAAATCTTTTCTTTGTTTTATTTTTTCAAATTTTTTGTCTAAAAAATTTAGAATCTTTTCATATTCTTTCAAATTAAAAGTTTCTGTATCAGTTTTCGTATCTTTTAAGTAATTCAAAAGAAAACTTATTTTACTTCTATCAGACAGTATAGGGTTAACGTTATAGCCATTTTTTCCTTGTGTTTCTTTTAAACGCAATTCAATGTTTTCTACATCTTCTCTATAAAATGTTATTTCCCTCTTCAATTCTTCTTTAAATTTTTCTATCAATTTTTTGTTAACTTTTTCATTTCTTTTTATGATCCGCATAATAAAACACTTCCTCCAAAAGTTTCTGGCTCAAAGTCTGATTGAGCTGAAACTGAACAAAAGAGAAGAACCAAGATAAAAAGAGACAATAATTTTTTCATTCTAAGCCTGCCTCTTTTATTTTTGATTTCAAGTCTTTTATTTGTTTTTTGTTTACATTATGCAAAATTGCAATTGATTCCATTGGGAATTCTGCTATTAATTTGTTTTTACTGTTGAAAATCTCTGCTTCTGACTCTCCACTCAAGTTAAATTTATTAGAAAACCATTCGAAGAATTTTTTGTTGAATTTGTAATGCAAGCTGTATTCTTTAATTACTTTTTCCCCTGTCCTGTATTCATTGCAGAATCCAATAAATTTAGCTTTTCTTAGAATTTTTCCATAGCTTGTGTTTTGTTGAATTATTTTGTGAAATTCTTTTTCATTTACAAAAAATTTTGCTTTAAAATATTTCCCATCGAGTTCTTCGCAAAAGTCTATTAAAGTCTCATATATTTTCTGAATTTTTCTTTCTTCTAATGGAATAGATATGATGACTCTTTTTTCTTCAACAAAATATCTTACTTTGTTTATTTCATCTTCTTTTTTCATTCCAGCATCACGTTCATCCATATTTTGTAGTTTTTTTGTTTGGCGTATTCACAGAGTTTTTTTGTTCGGTCAAAAAAACTCCATTTGAGACTTTGATACAAGTTTGAAGTTTCAATTTCAAATTCTACTTCTTGGTTTGTCACTATTTTTTTTGCCTTGTATTTTTTTCCTATTTTTATTTCTGATGAATCTTTAAGCAAGTTAATTTTTTTTCCGTCTTTGCATTTGGCTATTGCTTTATTCCAGCCTAATTTAAATTGGTATTTTTTTGAGTTTATTTCAAACCAATCGCCAACCCATGGTATCCCGCTTGTTCCAAATTTTGCTGTAGCCGAATATCTTTTTGGAAGCATTTCTTTTTTGTTTTTTATTTCTTCTTCAAGTTCGCCGAAAATTTTTATTGCTTTTTCTGGTTCCCACACTTTTTTGTTTTTTTGAGTATCCTTGTAAGTATCATCAAATAAACTGAAATCAAAGTTCAGTTTTTTTTTCTCTGAAGGCTTTGAGAGAAGCTGTAAATAAAAGTCATCATTGCTGATTTCCATATATTCTCCTGTTTTGTCTTTATCCCAGTTAATAAAATGTCTTCCTCTAAAATTTCTTAGAATCTCGTTTTTGTTTAAGCCTTCCAATCCAACAAAAAATGTTGGTTTCATTTTCTCTATTTTTAACTGTTTATTTTTATGTTTTTTCATTTTTTCTTTTAGAAAGTTAGCTTCTGATTTTGTCAGAAAATGAAGTGAAATGGACTGTTCGTCAAATGCGGCAGTAAGAATGTCATTTTTATTAAAGATATTTAATTTGAATGGTTGCCAGCTTATTAATTCATTATTTTTATACCATTCAATAAAATCATTGTCTATTTTATGGATTACTTCACAAAATGCAGGTTCTTTTTCTTTTTTAATTTGTTTTTTTTGGTTGAATGTAGTATGCGCAAAGAAAGGTTTGTTTTCACAATTAGAATATTCTGCTTTTTTTAATATTTGTGGGTTGATAAATGGTTTGTCATTATCTAAATTTGGGGTTGCAAATTCCATCTCAAATTTTATGTTTCCTTTCTTTTTGCAGAAAAGGAGTAGTTCACGAGCCATTTTAGTTTTATTTGAAGTTTTTGACCATGATATATACAAGTTAAATTTTTCTATCAATTTTTTGTTAACTTTTTCATTTCTTTTTATGATCCGCATAATAAAACACTTCCTCCGAAAGTTTCTGGTTCAATGCTTGAGTAAGCTGAAACTGAACAAAAGAGAAAAATTAAAGCCAGCAAAATTAAATGTTTTCTCATTCTATTCCTGACTCCTCTATTTTGTGTTTTAGCTTTTTTATTTGTTCTTGGTTTAGATTATAAAAAATAATTAGATGTTCCTTGCTGAACTCTGCTATTTTTTTATTTTTTTGGTTAAAAATATTTATTTCTATCAGAGACACAGGGTAATATTTTTCAAAAAACCATTTTAGAAATTCTTTGTTAAATTCGTGTTTAAGTTTGTATCCTTTGACTTTGTTTTCTATTTTGTTTGTGTTGTCTGTGTAGAATACCTTTGTTTTTTGAAGTATTTTCGAGTGTTCTGTTAATGCTTTAACTTCTTTTTTAAAATCTTTTTCAAACAAAAAAAATTCTGCTTCAATGTATTTTACATTTAATTCTTTACAGAAATCAAATAATATTGAGTATATTTTGAGCGCATCTTTTCTTTTAAGCAAGTAGCTTATTGAAAACTCTTTTTTATTTTCATCGTATTTTATTATTTTATTTTCTTTTATATTGCACATACTATCAAACTCCCCCCTCCAGTGGCTGGGATAAATGGAAGCGAAATCAGACAACGAATTGGTTTTGTTGCTTCCCATAACAGAAACCCAGTTACTGCGACTGTTGTTATGGTTCCAACATCTGTAAATGGATTATGTTGTTCTAAATAAGGCCAACCATTTTCTACATTGTTGTATCTTATTGTTTCGTCTAGAATTCTATCAGGGATTAAACAAGGATAATAAGTTGGAGGATTTCTTATATAGTCTTTTGGGCTTTTTTCACAACTTTTTTTACAAGCCCTTGTGTGGGGCTCGTAATATACTGTGCACTCTTGCCCGTTTTCTTTGTAATTCCCAATATGTTGATTATACAATTCATTTCCCCATTCATCATAGATTATATTATTTATATGGCGAGTTATTTTGCTTGTTATTCCTTGTTGTTCTAAACACTCCTCGAAAAATTTTGATTTTGGTGCCCCTTTTTCTGTGTAAGTAGTTCTTGTGTATTGGTTAAGCCCATCTGAAAATTTAGTCCATATTGGATCGTATATGTAACTGCTTATTATCATGCTTGTATCTTCAATGCATTTCGAGTAATTGCAGTTAAATGGAGTTGGTTGAGAATCAGTGGTTGTTGTTAGTGATTCTTCTCCTATCCATGTTGTTTGTGTTTCACATTCTGTTGGCCAGATTCCTGTTGTTACATACTGTATTCTGCAGGTGTCTTGTGTGTTTTCCTGTATTAGTGGTTCTTCTAATCCGAAAGTTAGTTTTCCTTTGATTACTTTAGCTATTTCTGAAAAATTCATGTCTTGAGAACTAAATGCTTTATTTAGTATTAGAACTTGTTTATTTTCATCTAATTCAAGTGAATTAAATGAAGTAGTGGTTAAAACAAATTCATGTAACTGGTAGTCAGAATCAACTGTTACTTGTGCATTTGTTTCAAAAGAATTAAAGTTTTGGTCTGGTGTTTCTTTTATTGAAAGAAAAATTTTTACATCATAAGTTCTGTGAGAAAGGTTTTTGAAATAAAATGCCCCGCTTGCGTTTGTTAATTGAGCTGGCATATCGTCCAATTGAACATAAACATTTGATATTGGTGATTCATCAGGAGAAAAAACTTGAACGACTAAATCTCCCCCACAGTTGCAGGTAAAGTTTGCCGGATTTTCTCCGCTTACTGCTACTACGCTTTTTGTTCCGCAGGTTTTGTTGTTAGCGCATTGGACTTCAATTGCATGAGGGCCTTTTGAAACGTCTGGAATATTTTTTGTTCCGTTGGAGTTTGTTGTTCCGATTAGTTCGTTGTCTAGGAAAACTTTTGCGTTTTCAATTGAATTTTCTTGTGAATCCTGAACTAAAACTTTAATTGAAGGCAAAGATTCAACCATTAAATTGACTTTCTTGTAATCTGGTTCAAATCCTGTTTTGAATGCACTGAATTTGAATTCTTTTGAGCCTGTCTGGGTTGCAGTAGTTGAATAATTCCATGGAAAAACAGGAATTACATTAAAAAAAGAAACATTTTGAAGAGGGTCAATTACTCCAATTCCTACATCTGAAAGCATTTCAGAGAATTCATCAAATGCTGTAACAGAAAAATTAATTATTTCATTTAAAACATAAGTAAAAGTGCCAGGAACTGCATCTAATTCTATTTGAGGCAATGGGTCATAACAGGCAAAATAAATAAAGTCTTGGTCCGAGTTTTCGTTAATTATTGTTGTTTTTGTTCCGCAGTCAGTTCCTTTAACTGAAACAACTTTAACTGAAAAAACTTCATTACAGCTTGAACTTAAAGTAGGCACACTAAATTTTCCTTGAGAATCAGTTGTTCCTTTTAGAGTGTTATTAACAAAAACTTCAGCGTTCTGTAATAGTGTTCCCTGCTTGTCCTGCACTAAAACATTTAACTGCCCTGAACAGCCGTTATTGCAGTAAGCGTTTGGAGGAGAACCAAGGCATTCAAGCTGGCATGTTTCAGTTAAAGAGTCGTCAGTGTAACTAGATGAAATTAATGCACAGTCATTTGAAGAACAAGAATAATCATAGAATTTCCTGTGTTGTCTTCTGTTGTTTCCAGAACAATAATATTCCCATGAACTATAATTATCCAAAGAATCACAGTTAATTGAACTTGAAACACTATAATTGCATGAATTTGGAGCACAATAATAATCCCTGTATTCTTTTGTGTTTCCGTTGCAGGTGTAGCCGTCATAGTTATTGCAGTTTTCTGAATTATATCCAATACAGTTTCCATTAGAACAATAACCATTAAAGAAACGGTTTTCTCCAGAACAATAATTACTGCAGGTTATGTCATAGCATGGATCTTGTGTTACACAGCTTCCGCTAATGCATTGCTGGTTTGCGCCGCATACATGCCCGCAGTAACCACAGTTGTAATTGTCTGAATTAAAGTTTGCTTCACATCCGTCACTTTGGTTTCCATTACAGTTGCCGTAACCTGAATTGCAATAACAATTTCCAGAAGAACAATAAGCATTTGAACCACAGTTTACTCCAGTGCATTCATTTCCTCCGTCACAGATTCCAAAATAGCAAGAAGAAGAGCATTGGCCTAAGTATTCATCCTGGTTTGACATTGAATAAACATAACAATAGTCCAGCCAGTTCTTTGAAAAATCATAATACTTTCTTGAGTTATATTTGCTGAGAGTGCTTATATTAGGACACATAATTTGCCATGGACCATAACCGTCTTTTGAATTACAGTAAGATGAAGTTTTGTTTAAGCATTGGGTTTCCCAGGAACTTTTAATTGAACAGGAATCAGGCATATCATAAAGCCAGTAAGAACATAAATCTGCAGGGTCTTTTTGGTTGTGTATTCCGTGCCAGCCTGAGCCTGTTGCAGAACTCACATAATACTGGTAATTGCTTTGGTTTGAAAGATTGTTTGCCCAATTGTATGATTCTTGAGGAGAATACCATACTTCGCATCCAGAAGTTGTTGAAATATATGTTGCATCAGAAGGAATAGTTAAAGCACCAAAAGTTGCAAGAGTCTGGATTACGCCGTTTTCTTCCCAGATTAAATTATAGTTGTTTTCGTCAATCCATTTTATTTCATAATTAGTTGAGTTTCCAACAATTAGTTTTATGTCTTGTTCGCTTGGATGAATTAAATTTACTTCAATGCTTTTATCAGAATTAATTGGATGAAAGGTTTGAGCTGAAACAATAGAAACAAAGCAAAATAAAGTAAGCAGAACTAACAATAGTTTCTTCATTTTCCCCCCAACACTCCTTAGTTTCTTAACTAATTACTAGTAAATGTGTTATTATTCCTTTTTATAGTTTAAGTTAAACAAAAATCAACTTGCTGGTTGAAAAAATCAGTTAAAGCAAAAGATAATTATTCTATTGTGGGTTTTCTTTTTCATTTAATATATTCAATATTTTTCCTTTTATATCTTTAAATTCTTCATGAACCCATAATTCGTTTAAAGCAATTCCGCCACCCATACCTCCCCATATCCCTTCACCAACTTTTTTTCTTTCAAAATATATTCCACAACCCATTCCTTCATTGCAATCCCAAGCTATCTTGTCAAGTTCTTTTAAGAGTTTTTCTAAGGTCTTTATATCGCATTTAATTAATTTTACAGGAGTAGATAAATATATTTGCCCTCCATAATCACCTTCCATAATTAGGTAAGAGTCATCAAACTTTTTTGCTTCTTCAAAAGTTTTAATTGGTTTATAATCAGTATTCTGTGCTTGTGAAACAATCTTACGAACAGGACTTTCATGCTCTAAAACAACATTTTTTGGGTTGTTTATTTCAAACATTTTAATTTTCTTTTTCATATTTTATATATTTTTAAATTCTTATTATATTTGTTTTTCTTCGTTGTTTGTCGATTGACAACAAGAAAATTGACTTTTTAAACAGAATTCTTTTTTACCAAGTTTTTAAACAACCCATATAACTTCCACATAATTATTAAACAGCGGGTTTTATATATAACTTGGAATACAATAATATACGTTAATTTGAACTTTGGAAGGTGAGCCTATCCCAATTTCTTTTCCGAGTTCAAAAACCAACTCTCTTAGAATTGAGGAAAGAATCCTTTCTTTCCTCCTATTTTACTCTTCTAATTAAAGTTAAATTATTTGATTTTACTGTTAAATTATTTGATTTTTGATTTTAAGAGAAAAAAAGAATTTTTTGATTCTGAAAGAGTTTTTTTGTTTGATTCATTTTTTTCCTTTACTTTAATAGAATCTTTTCCTATAAAAAACTTGTTGTTTGAAGTTTTTCCTTGGATTATGATTTCTGTTTGTTTTGCTGGTTCCAGTTATTCATGGATTTCTATGCTTTGATTTATTCTCTAATAAGAAAAAGCAAATAAATATTTATTACTGTCTGAGCTAATTTTTGATTCAAAGACCATAATAGACAACTATCTATATTTAGGTGCGCTTAGAGTGCAAGACAATTGGCCGTTGTAAGAGAGTATTTTGTTTATTATTTCTCCGATTTCTTTTGGTCTTTCTGCTTCGGTATAAAGTGTGATGCTTTTTGTTTGGCAACCTATTGTGACTGTTATGCTGGTATATTGTCTATCTGTTCCGCATTCTAGCGGATCACAAATGTAGTTATCTTCTAAAGAAAAGAAGTTTTTGTTGATTATAAATTTTGCTAGTTCTTCTAGTTCTTTTCTTGAAATTTTTCCTACTTTTGTTTGTCCTTCTGGTCCTCCTTCTTCTAAGCTTGGATAAGTTTCCTCAATTATTATTCCACTGTCATCTATTCTTAATGTGTAGTCTGCTTCAAACATGCTACCTGATCTTGTATATTTTATTTGAATGTTTGTGTTTGGTTCAATCTTTGAACAATCGTCTGACAAGGTTTGTTGGATTTTCTGAGCGCACCCTATACCAAATATAAGTAGTGTAATTAGCATTAAGAGTACTATAATGTGTTTTTTCATTTTTTCTCCTTTATTTTTATAGTATCTTTTCCTATAAATAACTTGTTGTTTGAAGTTTTTCCTGTGATGAGTGTTTCTGTTTGTTCTCCTGTTTCTAAAAGGTTTTTTATTGGATGCCTGTAAAATTTAATCATGAACTCTGGTTTTCCGTTGTTGTCTCTGTCTTTTATTTCCGGGTTTTTAACAAAACCATATGATTCATCGTTA
>JAHJUD010000077.1 GCA_018829335.1 Microcaldota archaeon
ATATCATTACCTTAATTCCAACATCCGCACACCTTGCAATAATTTCCATAACACTATTTGAATTCTTTTATAATTTTGAGGAAAAAGCAAAAGGTTTAATTAGTGTTAACAACTACGTTTTTTCGGGCAATGATGAGGTTATAACCTATGAACACTATAGGTTATAATAGGTGTTTATAAACTTTTTTATTTATAATATTATTATGCCTGAAATAAAAAACGAAAACTTACACCAGATTTATTTGAATGAACTTAAAACAGACAAAAGTGTTCCTGATTCCAACAAGAAGCTTATTATTAGTTTTTTTAATGAAAAAGTAGCCAAAGGAGTAAAGCCTTCTGGACTTTGTTATTACATTAAAATTTTACTTCGCGTAAGCAGAACCATAAATAAGCCTTTTGAAAAAATCACTAAAGATGAATTAATTAATTTTTTTGTTAACTTAAAACCTGAACCAATTTTGTTTAAAACAAAATATTCAAATTATTACAGACAAATAGATGAATACAGCCAGACTACATTGCAGTTATATAAGAGTTCAACTAAAACTTTTTGGCATTGGATGATGAAAGGAAAAAAAATTAAAAGAGACGAAAAAGGGTTTCCTTTGACTGTTTCTTGGATTAGTTTTTCAGATAAAAATGTAAAAAAGAAATTCAAGCAGGATGTTTTAAGCAGGGAAGAAGTAAATAAAATGATTAAGCTTGCAAGCAATCCAAGAGATAAAGCTTTGATTGCTGTTTTATTTGAAACAGGAATGCGTGTAGGCGAATTATTAGGAATGAAAATTAATGAAATTGAAGAAATGGAAGGTTATGCACAAACTGTTATCGATGGAAAAACTGGTTCAAGAGAAGTTGTTTTTGTTAAAAGCCTGCCGTTTTTACAGGACTGGCTTAACTGGATAAAAGAAAATCAAGAAATTATTTCAGATAAAGCTAAACCTTTTGTCTGGATTAGTTTTCCTAAAGTTGGAATCAAAAGAAGACATTTCCTTAAAGGAGGCAAAGTAATTGATTTAGATGCTATCAATGCAATGATAAAACACACAGCACAAAAAGCCGGAATAACAAAAAGAGTCTGGACACATGGTTTCAGGCATTCTTCTGCAACAGATTTTGCCAGACAAGGTTATAATGAAACAGAAATGCGTCTTAAATTTGGCTGGACAGAAAAAAGCGATATTCCTTCAAACTACACTCACTACAAATTCAATGATTTAAAAAATAAAATGCTGCATAAATCAGGTAAAGCAGTTGAAGTTGAATGTGCTGACGGAAACATTTTGTTTACAAAAGAATGTCCTTTCTGTTCGCACGAAAATCCTTCCGGCAGTAAATATTGTGGGAAATGCTCAAGGCCATTAAACATTGAAACAATCAAACAGCAGGAAAAAAGTCAAATCGCTTACCAATTCATGAACAATATAATAAACAAAATTGGAGAACTTGAAAAGAAAGGTATTCCACTTCAAAAAGTGAACGAAGCAATAGGTGAATGGGTGAATACAAAATGAGAGATTTATCACCGGCATTTAACTGTGTAATCTTTTTAAAACTGATTAAAGTATCTTTTATATATTAGTTAAAGGGGATTTTGTGTACAATTTATATAAAAACATAAAAATTAGTGATTCTAAAAAAAATTTTGATGCTAACTGGACTTTTGAAAATTATAAAACTAATTATCTTACCCATAATTTTCACCCATTCCCTGCTAAATTTATCCCTCAAATACCTAATAAATTAATTAACAATTTAAGCAGTGAAAGTGATGTTGTGTTAGATCCTTTTTGCGGTAGCGGGACTTCTCTTGTAGAAGCAACTATTTTAGGAAGAAATGCAATTGGGGTTGATATAAACCCAGTTTCTTGTTTAATTTCTGAAGTTAAAACAACTAAATTAAATTTAGGAGATGTCGAAGAGATAAATGATTTGCTTAAAGAATTAAAAGAAGAAAAAAATGGAATAACTAAAAAAATAACAATAGACCCTCCTGAAATACCAAATATTAATCATTGGTTTCAGAAGAATGTAATAATTGAAATACAAGTAATTTTTTCATTAATAAAAAAATTAAATTCAAGAAATGCGCAAAATTTTTGTAAATGTGCAATGTCTGCAATTTTGCTAAAACATTCAAATCAAAAAGGAGAAACTACTTATTCAAGCACTAATAAAAACATAATTTCTGGAGCTATTTTTTATTCTTTTGATTCTAAGGTAAAAAGTATGATGAAAAGAATGGATGAATACTCAAAAGAACGGAAAAATGTTAATGTAAAAGTTTTTTTGGACGACTCAAGATATTTGAAAAAAGTGAAAGAAACAGTACAATTGGTAGTAACATCCCCACCATACCCTAATGCATTTGATTACTATCTTTATCATAGACATAGATTATACTGGTTAGGTTTTGACCCAAAAGAAGTAAAAGCCAAAGAAATTGGATCTCATTTAAACTATCAAAGAAATGGAAAAGGCATTTTAGATTTTGAAGAAGATATGAAAAAGTGTTTTGAAAGGTTATATGAATTAATTGATGAAAAGGGGCATTGTTGTTTTGTTATAGGTGATTCAATATTTAATGGAAAATTAGTACACAACGACAAACTTATTGAAAAAATTGCTAATAAAATAGGGTTCGTAACAGAAAGAAATATTAGTAGATCAATACATGATACAAAAAGGTCTTTTACAGCATCTGCCAGAAGAGCCAAAGGGGAACATATTTTAATATTGCGTAAGTGATTGTATGAATACATATAGATTTCAATATCAAACTTATAAATTACATCCTTATGAAAAAGAATTAGCAAAACTTGAATTATCAAATTTTTCTTTTGATAAACTTGTTGAGATGGACGATGAACTTTTGATTGAGACAAATCAGAAAATAAAAAAAGGTTTATTGAATCGACTAACTTTTTTTAAAAAAATTGTAATTGAAAACCCTGCCCGCCAAGAAATAATTCCTTTTCAATTTTTTCTAGAAAATTCCGCGAAGGCTGCTCGTGAATGCAAAGAATTTTCACAACTTCCAAAAACAAAAGAAGATTTTTTAGCAGTAAAAAATGGTAGAAAAGAATCTAGATATGCGACACATGGATTACACGAATATAAGGGAAAGTTCTATCCACAGTTGGTAAAAACATTAATTAACTCATCTAACATAAAATCTAATGGAACTATTTTGGACCCTTTTGTAGGCAGTGGGACCACCTTAATAGAATCTAGTTTAAATGGATTTGATTCATTAGGAATAGATTTACATCCTCTTGCAGTCAAAATTACAGAAACAAGATTAAATGCTTTAAGTCTTGAAAGAGAACTTTTTGAAACAGAAATAAATAAAATTTTGAAAAGAAAAATTAGTTCTAATAATAAAATGTTAAATAAGCATGAAGATGTTGAATATTTAAAAAAGTGGTTTTCTTCTAAAATATTAGTAAAAATATTAGGGGTAAAAAGCATTTGTGATGAGATTGAGGATTCTACAATAAAAGATATTTGTTTGTTATCACTGAGTAATATTTTAAGAAAAGTTTCACAACAAGAACCTAGAGAATTAAGAATAAGAAGACGCAAAACAGCGCTTATTGATCTTGATGTAATTAAAATATTTAAAAAAGAGCTTAGTAAACAAGCTTTAACTATTGCAAGTTATTATAGAGCTAAAAATTATATTCAAATGGAATTAGGCAAAGCCAATGTGAGATGTGGGGATTCTAGGTTATTATCTAAGATAAAATGTGAGACAACATCAAAAGGCATAGATTTAGTGATAACTTCTCCTCCTTATGCGACCGCCCTCCCTTATTTAGATACTGATCGTTTATCTTTGTCTTTTTTACAATATTTAAATAGTAAAAGTATAAAAGACAAAGATAGGGATATGGTTGGAAACAGAGAAATAAATAACAAAGAAAGAAAAAAGTTAGAAACTAATTTGTTAGATAATTCTGACAATCTACCAAATCAAACCATTTCATTAATTCATAAAATTTATAACTCAAATAAAGACTGGGAGGTTGGTTTCAGAAGAAAAAATAAAGCTGCTCTTTTATATAACTATTTTTCAGATATGAAAAAAATTATTAATGAACTTTATTTGGTAATGAACAAAAACGCTTCTTTGTTCTTGATTGTTGGCAACAACTTTACTATTGCTGGGGGTAGAAAGATAGAGATTACAACTGATTGTTTGCTAGAAGAAATTGGAACAGAAATAGATTTCAAATTAATTAAATCATTTCCTATTACCGTGACAGGGGATAATTTAGTCCATAGTAAAAATTTAATTAAACAAAATAAAATCATTCATTTGAAGCGATAAATCCTAAACTCGCGGCTTTCATTAAAGTTTCTTGGGGGGAACATTTATTTCCCACATTAGCATTAAATTTAGCAATTTTTATTTCTGTTCCTGCTCCTCCAACTTGGCAAATATTATTAGATAAAAACTCTTTAATCTTCCTAAGTTTAGGCGTAAAAAAATCTTCAATTTCTTTATTGTCGTAAAACATTGAAATTATTTTAATTGAAGAGTAAGTAGCGCTGATAGATGGAACTAAATAATCATTATTGAATCTTTGTCTTCTTTTTGTATTCTCATCAATTTTAACTTCTTCAAATAAATATTCATAAAATCCCCCTTTTTCTTTTGAATAATGTTTTTCTAAAAACTCCACCAAACCTTTTAGTTCAGTTTTTTCAATTTCAACTTTCCCTTGAATTAATTTTTTTAACTCAAGAATATTGCTTTTAACGCCTAGATACTTTGTTTCATCGAACAAATTATCTATAACCTTTAAGGTTGAAGAAAACTCTATTTCAGATGTCTTGTTTAATATAGATAAAATCTTGACTGCAAATAATGATTGGAATACTAATTCAGAATGAAACCTTCTATCTTCAATAGTATTTGAAATTGTTAGAGGATAAAACCAACCAGAAGATTGAAAATTTTTTATTACTAGTTCCCCTAAAGAATTTGGGTATGTCTTTAATCCTAAAATTTTTGATAACAAAAAGCCATAATAGCTAGAATAAATATCCTGCTCTGGTGCACTGTTTTTTAACAAAGAAAATAAAGGATTGTTTGGAGTTGAAGCCATGAAACAATTGTTTCTTTCACAATTTTTAAGAAATTCTTTGGATGATAGGAGAAGTTCTTTTGAAAACTGACTTTCAATTAAATAGATGCCTAAAACAGTGTGAAAAAGATCTGAAATTGTCCAAACATTACTATTTGAAATAAACTGTTCACTTAATTTTGAAAAATAAGTTTTTTCTTGCAATATATCTTCTTTGTTTATTGGTAACATGAAATGTAATCTAACTAATTCCATATTATTCATTTTTTTTCACCCATTTAATAAAATTATTGGAAATTATTGAATCTCTCATTAAAGAAAATAAAAGAGGCGCAGCACTAGATTTGCATCTTAAATCAATTCTTGCTATTCCACTTCCTGTAAACTCTATGTGTCGAAACAAACTTTTGTATTCTTCCATAATTGGAAAATTAGTAAGAGCCCATTTTAATAGTGCTTCTGAAACTTCAGTTGATCTACTTATTCCTTGTCCTTTTTTACCCCCCCTACTTATTGGGACTAGAGTTTTCAAAGAAAAAGCATTAATCTCTGGAAAATATTTAGTCCCCACTTTTATCAACCAATAATCAAACACATCATAAAGATTAGGGAAAATAATTTTAAGTCCAGACAAAAATACAGTTATGCTTTCAGATTCAGACGAATTAAACCCTATTACAAGAACTTCTTTTTCTTTTTCAAAAGTAAAAAATTTTAATTTAGTAGTTGTCCCTTCTGCAAGATACAAACCAAACATTAAACTTAGAAGAGGGTTAATCAAGGGTTCACTATATGTTTCAAATTCGTTTCCATTTATTTTTTTTAAAATTAGGTTTTCTTTAGAACTTTTAACATCATATAAACATTTTTCACCCTTAAAATTTGAATAAGATATCTTGTTAACTACTTTTTTCATGTCAATAAAAAAACCAAAACTTTCTAATGGTTTAGATTTCCAATGTATTCCTGACAAAGAATCTTTTTTGTTTTTTGTTATTGAATCTATAATCTCTTTAATTAAAAACAAAAAAAAAGGTAAAAATAATTTAGAACCTTTTAAGTTTCTGATTATTTCATATGATGACTGCCCTTTGCTTCTTGCACCCTTTAACGGGCTTATAACAAAACGTATTTTACAATCTGGCAATTTACCAAATCTATCTTCATATTCTTCTTTTAACACTTCTTCTTGCGCAAGCCTAATAGCATTGTCTTTTTCTTGATATTTTTTTAAATTGTTTGAAATCTTCTTTTTAAGTTCAGAACTTTCAAAATATTTTGAATCCTCTAATATTGTTAACTCTTCTTCAAAACAATCAGGAAACAACTTGTCTAAATTTTCTTTAACAAAATTTTGTAAATGTGCTTCATTCTGTGCAAAACCAATTTGACTTGTTTTATTTCCATCTCCATCATATAACCCAAAAAATAAAATCATTTGGTGATCAAGTACAATCTTATTAGGTATTTTAATAGAAATTGATTTTTTAGTGTTTTTGGAAATAATTATTATTTTGTCTTTTGTTTTTTTGAAATTATATTCTTGATAAACAGACCTGATCATGCCAGCATCAATTAATTTAAAATCTATTTTTCCTTTTAGATTGATTAATAATTCTTCCAAATTAATGTAACCTAATTCAAGATCCATACTCTAAAAGTGAACAGTCATTGATTTATCTTTAATGGTATAACGACGTACTATTTTAATTCTTTTTTTGTTTTTTAATCAATCTTAAAATCACGTCTTCGTATGTTTCTCCTTTCTTCCCTAAAGCTTTTAATTTATCTCTTGTTTCAGGAGAAAGCTGAATCACAGTTACTTTCTTATTAAAAGGCATAGTTACCTATAGAAACAAATAGTTAAAAAAGTTACCGAAACATTCAGCTAGTGCAAAAAAGATGAAGGAAATTTTTGATGGTGAAAACTTGTAGGTCATGTTCTTACACAGCTTTAAGTTATTGCATTTTTTTGATTGGTTATAATATAACCGCCTTCAATTTTCTTAATTTTCTTTAGATTAATTAGCCATAAAAGTCTAAAATTTGTTTGTGCAAAAGAAGTCCATTCGGCATCTAGATTTTCATTTAAGTAATCAAGAAGTTCTTGTTCGTTTTTTGGTTCTTTTGATGTTTTCAAGAATTCATTTATTTCATCAAAAGCAAAAATGTTTTTTGAAATAATTTCATATAACCTATTAAGATCTTTAGAATGTAAATATTTTTTCCCGTCCTCAGTTAATGAATACTGTCCATCTCTAATATCTACCAAGCCCATACTCTTAGGAACAAAGATATACCCTTCAGCTGTCTTATCGCTTTGTACATTCTCAAAATTATTTTTGTACCATTCAACCAATTTTGTTTTTTTGTTTATGCCACCATTCACTGCTTCAAGAAACTTGTTTAAAGTATCTACATAGTTGTGAGTTCCACCTGGAAGCGGCCAAATAGATTTGTTTTTCTCAGAACCTAAAGATTTTTTTAGTGTACTTGTTTCTCCATGGAAATATTCTTTGTCTAATGAAAAAATCGTTTTTTCTTCTTTTTTTACTCCCACCCCATGTTTAAACAAGAGTGTTATTAGCTTATCTCCATTAACTAATCCAATTGGGGTTTTGCTTTGTGCTTTTGCTTCCAAAATTGCGTCTTTAGTAAAATCAGAAGTAGTAACAACTAAACCCCTTTGGCCTATTTCAGCACTACCTCTTAGTTGAGTTATGACTTTTCCTGACACATTATTCTTAAACCGTTTTGCTTGAACGGCAGTCTTTATGTTAGTTAGGCCACCTGCGGCAAGGTTGGCAAGCAGATCAATACCTCCGTCACCACTTCTTTTGGTTACTGTTACATTTTCATATCCAATTTCTTGTAGCAAATCGCGGATAAGATATTCAAATTGATATGGGTCCATTTTAAGTAATTCTTCTTTAAGAGCTTGTTTTACTTTCTCATTTTGTTTCTCTAGCAAAGGTAACGGAGAAGAAAGCGAATCCTTTTGTTTCAAGGAAAAATGCCCCCTTCCAACTTTAATGAAAGGACTTTCTTTATTCCCATTTATATCTATATAAAGTTGGGCGGCCATGGTTGCCTCTGGAGTTTGGCCTTCTGTTTTAATAAACCCTTCTTGAAGAGCAGTATCAGTTATTTCTTTAGCTGTAAGAGGTTCATCAGATTCTTTCAGAATTTCATATGCTGCTTTCTTAAATGAAACCATTTGCATCACTCTTATTATTTAATAGAGGACAAAAGTAATAAAAGTATTGAGAAGCTGCTTCTTTAATTCAAAACCAACTTGAATATAACTCATTTCTTCCTCTTCTTTCAATTTCTGTGTTCTTCTTTATAGAATATTACTTGAAAAAGCATTTTGTAACTTCTTTTTTCATGCTTGAATCTTTTACCATGAAGCTTATTCTTTTTCATATTGTTCTAAAATGCTTCTGATTAATGGATCTTGTGTTTTGACTTCTTTTAAGTCTTTGAAGAAGTTTTCTGGATTGTCTTTCCATTCCAAGAATTTTTCTAAGTGTTTTTGGATTGTATTAAATACACTGCTTCTTGGCTGTTTTTCATCTATTTCAGAGTAAATGTTTCCGTCATTAATTATTTTTCTTAATCCAACAAAAGCAATTGCAACTTTAATTTTATCCAAAGGAATGTTTTTTTCTTCAGCAAAAGCTCTTTTATATAATTCTAATTGCCTTCTGTAAGTGCTTGCAGAATCAGTGGTTCTGCTGGTTTTCCAGTCAACAATTAAATAATTCTCTTTATTCTTAAAAATTGCATCAATTAACCCTTTAAAATTTAAGTCATTTTTAGTTGAAATTATTTTATTTAAAGGAAGATAAACTTCGTGTTCAGCTGAAACAAACTCTGGATAATCTTTTTTAATTAATTCAATTAATTCAATTCCATTCTCAAAAAACTGTTTTGCTTCCTTGCTTGGGTTTGTAGGGCGGCCTTCCAGAAAACACTGCAGTAAGTCATGGACTTCACTTCCAATATTTAATGCAAAAGAATCAGTTCTTAACTGCAGAATATTGTTAATAAAATAATCAAAAGGGTTTGTTGTTAAACGGGAAAAAGAAATGTGTTCTAAACTGGCAAAATGGTTTTCAACAAACTTTTTTAGCCAAGAAGAATCTTTTTCTAAAAGCTTTTTTGCTTCATCATAATTTTTGTTTAAAAACAAATTATATGCTCTTTTTTGTTTTTCTTCAAAAGAATTGCAGGTGTTTTCTCCTTCAATTTCCATTTTCTCTGAAAATTCATTCAAATAATCAATTGATTTTTCTGTAATCAAATACAATTCTTTTTTTGCTCTCGTAAAAGCAACAAAATCAATTCTTAATGCTTCTTCTTCTAATTCAGTTTCCTGTTTTTTGTTGTTGGCTTCCAGTATTTTTTCCACAACATAATCATAAAAACTTCTCTTGTTTTTAGTTTTTTTTGGAATATAAATTACTTTATCATATTG
>JAHJUD010000078.1 GCA_018829335.1 Microcaldota archaeon
CCTCCGCTGTTTCCATGGTTTATTGCTGCATCTGTCTGGATTACTTCAACATTGTTGGTCATCATTTTTCTTGCACTTACTATTCCTGATGTAACTGTCGGCTCAATTGTTTGCGTGTTGTCAAAAATGACATCCAACCCTGTTCCAGGATAACCTATTACAAAAATTTGTTCTCCTGTTGAAAGCTGGTCTGAATCCCCTAATTTTACTGCAGGCAGGTTTTTCTGGTTTACTTTAATGATTGCAACATCTTTTCCCCATGAAAGAGTTTCAGCTTTTTCATCTAATACCTGGCCTTTTGCTTTTAAGTCTGCAGGCCAAGCAACATTACTAAACACTTGCCCTGGCAAAAGAACTCCAGGCATTGCATAATTATCAACTTTTACATTGCTTAATTGCCCATACTGTAAAATATAAGCAATAAATTTTTCTGATATTGCTTTTATTACTCTTTGTTTTTGTTCTTCGGTTAAATTATATCTGCTTGCAATTTCAGAGTAGATTCCACTTTGTATTTCCTGGAATGCAGTATTATATAATTTGTATGTTGCTTCCTGGTCTGATACAAACACTACATGAGCATTAGTCATAATATATCCGTCAGGATTAATCACAAAGCCTGTCCCGCTCATTCCTGTTTCAACTGTTTCATCAACTTGTTTTGCTTCAATTCCCTGCAATGGAACAAACTCCATGCTTTCAATTACCTGAACTACTGCTTCTTCATCCTGAAGCATTAATTTTTTTTCTTCCTGAATTTCACTTAATTGTGTGCCTGTTCTGATATAAGTTACTGTTCCTCCATTAGCAGTAATATTCATTGTGTTATTGTTTGGAAAAGAAATTCCAAAATCAAGGCTCATGGGGTTCTGGACAACACCATTTAATGAAAGGCTGCCATAATCCATTGAAAGAGTTGAACCTGTTACTGTAAAGCTTCCTGAATAAACATAGTATTCTCCTACTTCAGGGTAATTTTCCCATCCTGAAAAAATTCCGTTGCTTTTAAAAGTTATTTCAGCAGTGTAATTCCCTTTATTAGAGTTTGCTGCACTGCTCCATGTTCCAACAATCAACTGTGATTCATTCCCTGCATTATTTCCTGTATTCCCTGTGTTGCCGGCGTTTCCAGTATTTCCTGTGTTGTTTGCCTGTCCTTGGAAAACCATTTCAAAGTCAGGGTAACTGATTGTTCCAGTTATTGTGGTTCCAATAACCATAATTCCAGGCTCATAAATTTGTTTTGTTTTCTGGATTATGTTTGGCTCTTTTTCAGGCCACTGCAAAGTATAAGCAAAAGCACCTGAAACAAGCATTAAAATCAAAATAAACAATAATATTTTTTTCATGAAATTACCTCCGAATATTGTATTAAATTGGTTAATGTATTATTTAAGTGTTTCTTTTGGATTTTTTAAAGAAAAAGCAGGATTAATCCAATCACAGAAACAATTATTGCAAGATATTTTACAGTTGAAAGTTTTTCTTTCAAAAAAATTCTGGCTAAAATTGAAGCAAGAATTGGAGTTGGAGCAACAATTATTGCAGTCAAAGAAGCGCCAATTAAAGCAATAGAAAAATTATATGCAATAGAGCCAATTACTAAAAGAATTGAAGCAAAAAAAGCAAAGTAATTAGATTTCCTTTCATTTAATTTCAGTTCTTTTTTTGTTAAAATTGAATAAACTAAAATCATCAAAAAAATGATGCTTTCCAAAAACAATGCTGCATTAAAAGGATTTAATTCCAAGACAATCGGCTTAATTAAAGCAAAATAAGTTCCCCAGCCAACCAAGGTAAGCAAAGCAAAAAAAGTTCCTTTTCCTAACTGAAAACCTTTTTCTTTTCTGTCAAAAGAAAGCAAAAACAAAGAAGAAAGAATCAACAAAGATGCAATAATTTGATTAAAGGAAAGAGTTTCCTGAAAAAAAACAATTGAAATTGCAATTGTCACTAAAAAATAGTTTTTTGCTATTCCAACACTTAAACTCATTGTTCCTGTATTCATTGATTTAAAGAAAAAAATTATTGCAGCGCTTCCAACCAAACAAGTAAAAAGCAAATAAGGAATTAATTCAACTGAAGGAAACTTTATTTCAGTGAAAATCAATGCAGCAAAAACAACCCATAAAAAAACAAAAAAATACCTTACACTTAAAGCATTATAAGGATTTAATTTCTCTAAAGATTTTTTATCTAATATGCCTTCAGAACCCCAGGAAAAAAACGCAATTAAAGCATGAAAAAAATTAAACATTAAATCACTTCAAATTAATTCATTTATTTTTGTTTTTTCAACCACAAAAACCTGAATAATAAAGACAGCAAAAACTATTAATGCCAACAGCCAGTTGAATTCAATCAAAAAAGGATAACTAAAATTTTGAGAAGAAAAAGGCCAGAAAAGCTTTACAGGCCATGCAGTGAAAAACACGTCTGTAACTGAATGCAGAATAAAAGAAAAAGAAATTACAGTAAAAGATTTCAGTTTATCTAGCTTAAAGCGTTCACTTAAAATTAACGCAAAAATTACTCCTAAAATTATTCCGTAAGCCGGCTGATGAAATAATTCGTGATGAAATTCATAATACAAGTTCAAGTCAAAGAAAAGCCCTATTCCATCCAAATCAGGAAGCATTCCAAAAACAAACGCCAGCAGCCTTAATTTTGGGTTTTTGGTGAAAACACTTACAATCAGAAAAGCAATCAATCCATGAATTAAAGTAAAAGGCATAACTACAAATCCTTGTAAAATAATTTTTCTATTTTGACTAAATCATTCATTGGTTTTTTTGAATAAACTGCAATTAAAGTTTCTTTTTCATCTTCTAAAACAATGCAATGCTTTCCTTTTTGTTCATTGAAAACACATTCAGGAGGCAAATGATGGTGATGCCATTCAGTTTTTTGTTTTTCCAGTTCATACGCTCTCTTAATGATTGCTTGAAATTCAGGGTTTGTTTTTCCTTCTTGTTTTTTTTCCAGAAAGTTTTTTCCGTAAAGCAAATCAGCCAGAATTTTTGCTTCTTTTAACGGTTTTTCTTCAAAAACAGCGCAGAAGACTTTCTTTCCTTCCTCTAAAACAAGGCAGAATTTTTCTTTGGATTCATTAAACTTGCAGTTTTTGCCTAGCATATGAAAATGCCAGTTCTTTCCATGAGAATTTAGTTCTTTTGCTTTGCTGATTATCTCGTTTACTTGAATTTTTTTCACTTTCAACCCTCTTAAAAGGCCATGGTGGGAATTACCAAGAGCTTTTAAACTTAAACCAGAGAACTAATTTAAAGCTTTTTTATAGGTAATTTTTAGATTGATTGCCCGTGTAGCTTCAATGGCCAGAGCGCGTCCTTGGTATCTTATCATTTTAAAGTCAAAGAGGACGAGGTTAGGGGTTCGACTCCCCTCTCGGGCTTAAAATATTCCTCTATTTTACTTAAATGCCTTTTGTTTGAGAAGCCAATTAATTTCATCCACTTTTTTAAGTTTTTGTTTCCATATATTTCGACTATGTAAATTTCTCTTGTAGATTTTTTTCTTGCGTATAAACTAAAATGTTTCTTTAAGAATCTTCTAAGCTGTAAATAAAGTTGTTCGCTTGTTGTTTGAAGAACAATTCTGGGGTAAGCTTTATTGTAAATTTTCCTTTTATCAAAGAAAACACAGCCATCAGTGTCAAA
>JAHJUD010000079.1 GCA_018829335.1 Microcaldota archaeon
AGGGATTGTACTGGAAAAAATAGGGAAAAAAGTAATTCCATACACTTACGGCGACACAACAACTGCATTAGCAGGAGGAATTGCCTGCTTTGCATTAAAAAACGGTGTAGCACATGTAGAGGCAGGATTAAGGACAATGACCCCGCCAAAAAAAATATTTGATGAACTAATCAGCGGTTTTGAGGTAGAAGAATACTATAAAAAAGCAATGAACCCAAAAAAATGGACCAAAGGCTCTTATGAGCCTTACCCTGAACAATTTGACACAAGAGGCTCTGCTCCAAGCGCAGGAATACATTTTGCGCCAACTGAATTAAATGCAGAGCATTTAAGGAATGAAGGATATGAAAAAGGAAGAATTTTTACTGTAGGAAATCCTGTAGTTGACTCATTAAAGTTTGCAGAAAAAAGAATAAAAGAAAGTTTAATTTTTGAAAAATATCCTGTATTAGAAGAAGGGAATTTAGTAAGGTTTTGCATTCACAGAAGAGAAAACATTTCTTCAAAGCACAGGTTTAAGGTTCTTTATGATTCAATGGTTGAATTAATAAAAGAAGAAAAAAATGTGTTGCTGATTTCTTTGGGTGCAACAGAAAAAGCGCTAAAAGAATACGGATTAAAAGAAAAAACAAAAAAATTAGCTGAAGAACACAAAAATTTTGTTTATTCTGAAGTATGGCCTCAGTACACTGATGTAATTGCAGCAATGAAAAAATGCGATGCAATTGCAACAGATTCAGGCTCAATTCAAGAGGAAACAAATTCTTTGGGAATCCCGGGAATTATACTGAGGTTTAATTCTGACAGGCCTGAAGCAGTATTTGAAGGAAGCAATATTATTGCTCCGCCAATCAAAAAAGAAATCGTGCTGAAAATAGTCAAAGAGGTAATGGAAAATTCTTCTCTGAACAAAAAAATGAAGAACAGAAAAAAATTGTACGGAGAAAATGTCTCAAAAAAAATGGTTGCAATAACAAAAAAAATAACAGAAAAAGAAGAATTATTTGAATTATTTGAACATGAAAGGCTTGGATTAAGCAAAAAAGATTTCTGGAAAAAAGGTGGAATAGACTGGTAAAAAATGTATGCTGAACTAAAAAAAATAAATCAGAAAATTAAAATAAGATTGTAAAAAAAATTATTTAAGGAGTTTAATATATGGAAAAAAAGCAGCATAGTGCAAGCATTATAGTTTGCGCTTACAACCAAGCAGGAATACTTGAAAAAGCACTTGACGCAATGAAACGACTTGATTATCCAGATTATGAAATAATTGTGGTAAATGATGGAAGCACTGATTTAACCAAAAGCCTTTTGGAAAAAAAATATAAGAAAGACAACTCATTTACAATAATTCACTTAAAAAGCAATTCAGGCCTTTGCAAGGCAAGGAACACAGGAATAAACGCCGCAAAAAAAGAAATTATAGTAATGATGGACCAAGACTGCATTCCAGAAAATGACTGGCTAAAAAATTTGCTGAAAGGATTTGACTCTGAAAATGTTGGAATGGTAAGCTCTTTTAGCAGCGAATCAGGAGGAACTTCAACTGCATTCCCAAGAAAAGTGCTGCATAAAGTGGGATTATTTGATGAAAACTTTTTTTTCTTTAGGGAGGATTCTGATTTAGTTTTCAGAATACTTGACGCTGGATACAAAACAAGACGTGTTAAAGCAGACTTTCAGCACCTGCACCAACAAAATAAACTAAAAAACCTTTTTGAGTTTATTAGATATGGAATTAAAAGAGTGAAAAACCACATTAACGACGTATTACTTTTCAAAAAACACCCTGCTCGTGCAGGAAAATTTCTGGATGTCAAGTTTGGGTTTCTTGCAAACCCCTGGAAAGATTTTGGGGCTGCAACTAATTTATGGCATCCTAAAGGAAAGATTGCTTTGAGTTCCCCTCAAGGAATAACATTCATCAAACCAAAAACCCCATTGCATATTATTATAATAATTTTAGGGGGAATTCTCTATGTTCTTGCAGTCAAGACTGCAAGGCTTTACGGCAGCATCAAATTTGGAAAACTTCTTTTGTGAGGCAAAGAAATGGGCAACTGTTTAATAATAGGGGGAAATGGGTTTATAGGAAGGCACTTAACCAAGGCTTTACTAAAAAAAGGGTTTGAAGTAGAAGTACTTGATGTCAAAAAAAACATGATTAAAGGAGTAAATTTCATTGAAGGTTCAATCACAGACAAAAAGGTTATTAAAAACTCAGTAAGAGGAAAACAATTTGTTTTTCACCTTGCCTCAACCACTTTTCCTGCATCTTCAATGGAAAAACCAGTTTATGATGCAGAAACTAATCTGCTTCCTGCAATAAATATTTTTAGGGAATGCACTAATGCCGGAGTAAAAAAGCTTTTTTTTCCTTCTTCCGGAGGGGCGATTTATGGAAATATTGAAACAGAAAAAGCAAACGAAAAAACACCTGTAAACCCGCAGAGCCCTCATGCAATAATAAAACTTGCAATAGAAAATTACTTAAATTATTTTTGGAAAGTGCATGGATTAGACTATGCCTGTCTTCGCATCGGAAATGCATATGGTCCAGAACAAAACACAGAAAAAGGTTTGGGTTTTGTTTCAAAATGCATTGAAAAAGCAAAAAATTCTGAAGAACTTATAATTTATGGAGATGGTTTGGCTATAAGAGATTTTGTATATATAGATGACATTGTAAATGCTTTTATACTTGCAACAGAAACAAAAACCAAAGAAAAAGTTTTCAATATAGGGAGCGGGGAAGGAAAAAGCATAAAAAAAGTTATAAGCTCAGTAGAAAACTTATTAGGAAAAGAAATAAAGAAAAAATTCTTGCCTTTGCGTGAAGGAGACATTAAAAAAATTGTTCTGGATATTTCTCTGGCAAAAAGAAAACTAGGATATGAACCAAAAATAATGTTAGAAGAGGGAATAAGAAGAATGTGGTACCCCCCTAAAACATAAACTAATGAGATGAAAAAATGAAAAATCTTAAAATTTTGATGTTAAATCCTCCTTTTATGAAATATTATTCAAGGCAAAGCCGTTCGCCTTGTGTGACAAAAAGCAGAACATTATATTATCCTTATTATCTGGCTTACGCAACAGGCGCATTAGAAAAAGCAAAATTTGAACCAAAACTGATTGATGCTGTTGCAAGGAAATGGAACAAAGAAGAAACAGCTGAATATACAAAAAAAGGAAAATTTGATTTTATTGTATTGGATACAAGCACTCCAAGCATATTCAATGACTTGGAAGTAGTCAAACAAATAAAAAAAGAATTGCCCGAAAGCCATATTTCAATGGTTAATACTCATGTAACGAATTTGCCTGAATGGACGCTTAACCAAAGCAAGGCAGTTGATTCAGTGTGCATAGGAGAATTCGATAATACAGTTGTTTTTTTGGCTGAAGCTTTAAGTAAAGGAAAAGAAATGGAAAAAGTTCCTGGAATTGCTTTCAGGAAAGGAAACAAAATTGAAAAAACAAAAGAAAGGCAATTAGTTGAAAACTTGGATGATTTGCCTTTTGTTTCAGACATTTATTTAAGGCATTTTGGAGAAAAGCAAATAAAAGAATACTTTTATGCTTCAATCCAGTGGCCTGAAATTCAAATGCTTACTGCAAGGGGGTGCCCTAACTGCTGTAGTTTCTGCAATATTCCAATGAAACAGTCTTACAGGGCAAGAAGTGTTGCAAATGTAATAAAAGAATTCAAGTTCATTCAGGAAAACATGCCTTTCCTTAATGAAATAATGATTGAAGACGACACTTTTCCTGCAAAAAAAGAAAGAACAATTGAATTATGCAATAAAATGATTGAAGAAGGCATAAAACTTACTTGGAGCACTAATGCAAGGGTTAACACTGACTTGGAAACCCTGCAGAAAATGAGGGAAGCAGGCTGCAGATTAGTTTGTGTTGGATTTGAAACTCCAACCCAAACAGTATTAAACAAAATAATGAAAGGCCAGACAAAAGACATGCAAGTAGAGTTTAAAAAAAGAGCAGACAAAGCAGGAATTTTAGTTAACGGCTGTTTTATTTTGGGTTTGCCAAACGACACCCCAAAAACAATGCAGGCAACAATAGATTTTGCAAAATTCCTTGATTCAAATACCTCGCAGTTTTATCCTTTAATGGTTTATCCCGGAACAAACGCATTTGAATGGGCAAAAGAAAAAGGATATTTAAGCACTGAAAATTTTTCTGAATGGATTACAAAAGAAGGGCTGCATAGTACAGTAATTAACAGGCCTGAATTAAGTTCAGAGGAATTAGTGAAATGGTGCAATAAAGCAAGATTAGAGTTTTACGGGAAGAACCCAAAATACTGGCTGAAAATGATTAAACAGACAATAAAAAACCCAAAAGAAGGGATAAGGATTGCAAAAGGCGGGGCAACTTTAAGCAGGCATCTAATAAAATCTGTTTTCTCAAAAGATGCAAAAGTGAAAAAATGATTTCAGTAATTATTCCTGCATTTAATTCAGAAAAAACCATTTCAAAAACAATTCAGTCAATTTTAAATCAAGAAGTAAAAAAAGAATTTGAATTGATTATAGTTGATGATACCTCAACAGACAATACATTAACAGAAATAAAAAAATTCAAGAACATTGTTTTAATTCAACAAGAAAAAAATAAAGGACCGGCTGCAGCCAGGAATCTAGGGGCAAAAAAAGCAAAAGGGGAAACAATTATTTTCACTGATTCTGACTGTATCCCAGAAAAAAACTGGCTGGAAGAAATGATTAAGCCGTTTGAAAATCCAAAAGTTGTAGGGGTTCAGGGAAGCTATAAAACAAAACAAAAATCACTTACAGCAAGGTTTATTCAGCTGGAAATAGAAGACAGATATGATTTAATGCAAAAAGAAATGAAAAAAAAAGGTTTAATAGATTTTATTGGAAGCTATTCTGCAGCATACAGGAAAAAAGAGTTCATGGAATTCAACGGATTTAACGAAAAATTTCCAACTGCATCAGGAGAAGACCCTGAATTAAGCTACAGAATGGAAAAAAAAGGACTGAAATTAGTTTTCAATCCAAATGCAACAGTTTTTCATTCGCATCCAGAAAGTTTTCTGCAATACATTAAAACAAAATTTTTTCGCGGCTACTGGAGGGTTTTAATGTACAGAACACACAAAGACAAAATAATTTATGATTCTTATACCCCTCAAGTGCTGAAATTCCAGATATTAATTTTGTATGCTTTAATAATTCAATTAATAGTCAGACAGCTTAATGAAACAATCCAGTTTAATCCAATAATAAAAAATTCAATTAGTTCAGCTTTTGATGTATTTATTTCTGTTTTGTTTATTGTTTTTCTGGTTACAATAATTCCTTTTTTCATGAAAAACCTAAAAAAAGATTTTTTAGCGGGAATTTTATCACCTATATTTGTTTTCTTCAGGACTTTTTCTTTTTGTTCAGGTCTTATTATAGGAATAATTAAGGTGAAAAAATGAAAGTCCTGCACATATCACACCACTTTTGGCCCTGCATTGGAGGAACAGAAAAATACATAATGGATTTATGTCTTGAACTCAAAAAAAAAGGAATTGAAAGTGAAGTTGTCTGCTTGAACAAATGCCCTAACAGTGAAAAAAAACTGAAAGAAAAAGAAACGATAAAAGGAATCAAAATAAACAGGATTCCATTTTGGGATTTTCGTTTATACAAGATTGCGCCAAAAGTAACGGATTTCATCAAAGAATTTGACTTGATTCACATACACGGAATAGGGTTTTTCTCTGATTTTTTGCTTGCAAAAAAAAACCAGCACAAAAAACCAGTGATTATTTCAACTCACGGTGGAATATTCCACACAAACAAGAAAAGCTTAATCAAAAAGTTATATAACAACTTCTGGCTGAAACACCACTTAAAAAAAGTAGACAAAATAATAGCTGACAGCAAAAACGATTTTGACCAATTCAAAAATATTTCAGGAAAAGTTGTTTTAGTGCAGAACGCAGCAGACACAAAAAAATTTGAATCCAAAGAAAAGAAAAACTACAATAAATGTATTTTTGTAGGAAGGCTTTCAAAAAACAAGAGAATTGATTTGCTGATTGAAAGGTTTGGGGAAATAGAAAAAGAATTCCCTGAAAAAACACTTGAAATAATAGGAGAAGACTTTGACGGAATAAAAAAAGAGTTGGAAGAAAAAGTAAAAAAATCGAGATTGCAAAAAAAAGTGTTTTTTAGAGGGAAAATAAGTGAAAAAAAATTAATTGGGAAGGTGAAGAAAGCAGGATTTTGTTTGTCTGCTTCAGAATATGAAGGATTTGGGATTGCAGTAATTGAATCAATGGCTGCAGGAACAATTCCTGTGTTAAACAACATTCAGGCGTTTAGGGAATTAATTGAAAACAAAAAAACAGGCTTTATAATTGACTTCAAAAAAGAAAATTCACTCAAAAGAATATTTGAAAAAAAAGAAAAAGAATTAAATGAAATTTCAAAAAACTGTGTTAAAAAAGCAAAAAGATTTGAATGGAAAGAAAAAATAAAAGAAATTGAAAAAATTTATAGTGAATGCATTCCAATTGTTCGATACCGTTAATCAAACCATCCACTGGCTCCGCCAAAAAAAACATTGTTTTTATAACCGTTTGAGATCATTTAAATTGCTTTTATTTTTGGTTCATTTTTGTACCAAAAACTGTTTAACAATAAAGTTTTAAAATATTAGGAGTGCAAAGTAGTTAGGATGCGTCTTACCTGCAATAGTCTGCAGGTTATTTAGTTTCTCTTGTTCATGTGAGGTTTTACATTGAATAGTAAGATTGAGTTTAAAGAAAAATTTCTGCAAAATGATTTGTCAAAGACTTTAGAACAAGAAAAAAATGAATACAAGGAGATACAAAAAAATTATCACACAATGCTGTCAAACGAAACAAAAGACAGCATTGGGATAATAACAAACTTTTCACCGCAAACCGGCCCTGGAAGGTATGCATATCAATTATTTAGAGAGATCAAGAAAACTAAAAAAACAGATTTGGTTTTGTGTACTGAAAGCCCTGAAAAAGAATATGACCCAGAAATCTGTGTTGTGTTTGGAAAAAAATATCCTTTATTTTCTAAAACATTGAATGCTTACTATATTTACCCAAAAAAAATCCCAGAATTTAAGTTATACCACGCAACAAACCATTTCTTGGGAAGAATTGCAGAAACAAAAAAACCTTGTATAGTATCAATATTAGACTTGTACTTTACCGAGTCAAACAAGCATTCTCCTTTTTTCAGCAGATTACTTGCAAAAAAGGCTATTGAACACGCAAAAAAAGCAGAAGCAATAATAACCCTGTCAGAAACTGCAAAAAAACAAATTTGTGAAAAAATTGGTTTGCATGAAGACAAAGTATTTGTAACTTATATGGGTGTTGACTTTGTTAAATTTAAGCCGTATAATAAGGAGTTTTCTAGAAAAAAAACCAGCTTACCATTAGACAAAAAAATAATTTTATATGTTGGTTCTGAAAGAGAAGTCAGAGAGAACTCTGAAAATGTCGTCAAAAGTTTTCACGAAGTTCATAAAAAGCAAAAAGACATTTTACTGGTAAAAATTGGAAAAAAAAGTTCACACATTACTGTATTAATAAAACAACTTGAGCTAGAAAAAAATATCGTTAGAATCGAAAGAGCCCCTGAAAAACTTTTGCAGTATTATTATGCAAGCGCAGATGTTTTTTTGGGGCTAGACATGGAGTCTGGTTATAGTCTTGCTGTACTGGAAAGTATGGCTTGTGGAACACCGGTTCTGTGCTCTGATAGAGAGCAGTTTAATGAAATAATTGGAAGTAAAGGAATGACAGCAGACCCGCTTAACCCAACAGATATTAGCGCAAAACTATTACGGTTACTAGAAGAACCAGAAAAGCTTGCAAAAATGTCAAAGTGCGGGCTAGAGCTTGTCAGGCAATATTCATGGAATAAAACTGCAATGCAAACATTAAAAGTTTATGATAAAGTAGGTGAGTAAAATATGAAAAAAACTTTTTGCAGAATGTGCAAAAGCAAAAAACTAAGAAAATTTTTGGACTTGGGAAACCAGCCACTGTCAGACGGGTTTCTGACAAAAGAAATGATTAATTTAGGCAAGGAAAAAAAGTATCCTCTGCAGGTGTGTATGTGCATGAACTGCGGAAATTTGCAGTTAGCACACACAGTTCCAGCCAATGAAATGTTTGGGGATAATTACTTATATGAATCAGGCATTACTAAAGCAGTGAAAACTCATTTTGCTGGATTGGCTGAAGAATTATGCAAAGAATTCAGTCTTGGTAAGGACACACTTGTAATAGACATTGGAAGTAATGTGGGTGCACTGCTTGAATCATTTAAAGAACACGGCACAAAAGTTCTGGGAATAGACCCAGCAAGCAGGGTTGCAAAAATTGCAGTTGCAAGAGGGGTGCCAACAATTAATGAATTCTTTTCATATGAACTTGCAAGAAAAATAGTGCAAGAATATGGTCACGCCAAAATAATTACTGGAACAAATGTCTTTGCACACATTGATGACTTATATGGTCTCATGGAAGGAATTAATGAGTTGCTAGACAAGGACGGAGTATTTGTTGTAGAAGTCCCACATTTTTTAGAATTAGTGAACAATCTTGAATATGACACCATATACCATGAACATGCTTCTTACATACTAATAAAACCCACCCAAGCATTCCTTCAAAAGCAGGGGTTTGAAATATTTAAAATCAAGAAAACCAGCATGCATGGAGGCACTCTAAGGATTTTTATTGCCAGGCAAAAAACTAGGCCAGTTTCTGACAGTGTGAAAGAAATAATTGAAATAGAAAAAAAACAAAAAATTTTCTCTCTAAAAAAATTAAAGCAGTTTGCCGGTAAAGTCAAACAACAAAAGAAAGAATTAATAAAACTTTTAACAAAGCTCAAAAAACAAAAAAAGAAAATAGTAGGAGCAGGAGCAGCAGCTAAAGGAAACACTTTACTAAACTATTGCAAGATTAACACAAATTTTTTGGGCTACATAACAGACAAATCAGAATTAAAAATTGGCAGGTACACGCCAGGCACTCACATCCCAATCTATAACGATCAAAAGTTATTGGAAGATATGCCAGACTATGTGCTTATCCTAGCATGGAATTTCGCTGAAGAAATAATGCACAACTTATCAGCTTATAAGGAAAAAGGCGGCAAGTTTGTTATACCAATACCATTAGTGGAGGTCGTGTAAAGTTTATGATAAAATGTCTAGTATTTGGGGCAAATGGATTTGCAGGAAAACACCTCACAGACCTACTAGTTTCAAAAGGCTACAAAGTTTTTGCTTGCACTGTAATAAAGCAAAGGGCACTGCGCCTTTCAAAAAAAGCAATAATTGTTGAAGGGGATATAACAAACTTGCAAAGGACAAAACATCTGGTTAAAGGTATAGACTATGTTTTTAACCTTGCAGCAATTGCCCACATAGAAAATTGTAATCGTAACCCTGAAGAAGCTTTACAGGTAAATGCTATTGGTGCAGTAAACGTTGCGAAAGCCTGCGCAGAAAGCAATGCAAGGCTATTGCATGTTTCAACAGCGGCAGTCTACGGTAGGCAACCGGTTAATGTAAAGTTTACTGAAGAAACACCAACTAATGTTAACGATATGTATTCTGCTTCAAAACTTGCCGGGGAACAAGGAGTAAGAGAAATAGCAGATAAGACAAGACTGGATTACGTGATTGCAAGAGCCTTTAATCATTATGGACCTGGCCAAGACAAGTACTTTTTTATTCCAAGAGTTATTCTGAATTGTTTAAAGAAAGAAAAGTTTTCCCTGAAAACACCTGAAAGCATTAGAGATTATACTTTTGTATCCGACATTGTACAAGGTTACTTAGATTTAATGGAAAAAGGCAGAAATGGCGAAGTTTATAATTTGTGTACTTCGAATGGTTTAAAATGCAAGGAAATTGTAGGGTTAATCATCAAAATGACAGGAAGCTCTTGTGAAATTGAATGGGATCACAATGTTGAAGATAGAATGCCTTACTTTGTTGGTTCATATGATAAAGCTAAAAGAGAATTAAGTTGGAACCCAAAAACAAATATTACAGAAGGATTGCATGAAACCATTAATTACTTGCAAGGAAAAACAAATCAAGACTTTGATGGTTAAAATGTAACCATGGCCAACAATTTCCATGCGCAGATGTTTACAAAGACAAATAAATTTGTTCAAGCTTGTTTATTATGTTCTGCCAGTCAAAATTTTTTGAAACAGAAATGTTTTCCTTTGAAATTTTTTTTCTTTTCTCTTCGTTATTAAACAAAAAAATAATTTTTTCAGTTAATTCTTGTTCAGTCTTAATATAAAAACCATTTGTTCCTTCTATAACAGCTTCTTCTGCAATGCCTACTTTAGTTGTCAAAACAGGCAACCCAGAAGCCATTGCTTCAATTACTGGAATACAATAGCTTTCATTAAAACCGGAATTCACAAACAAATCTCCAATTGAGTAAATTTGAGTTAATTCATTAAGTGTTTTGTTCCCTAAAAACAAAACTCTTTTCTGCAAATCCAGCTTTAAAATAAGTTCATCCAGTTCTTTTTTGTATTTTGCATCCGGATGGCCCCCTGCATGAACTAAAACAATGTTTTCAGGAAGCCCTTTAAGAGAATTAATCATCATTTCCAGATTTTTTTTTCTTGCAACATAGCAGACACTCAGCAAAACAAACTTTTTTTCCAGACCAAATTTTTTTCTTAATCCTAGATTTTGCTCTTTTCTGAATTTTTTCCACTCAACCCCTATAGGTAAAACTTTCATTTTCTTTTCATTGAAACCAAATCTTTCTTTTAAAACCTCTTTTTCTTTTTCAGTGAAAGGAATCAGCAAATCTGCATTTCTTGCAGGAATCACAAAAAAAAAGTGATTAAATAACCTTAAAATAAAATTCTGTTTTTTTCCCAAAACATCATAATCCGGAGTCAAAACAAACTTGAATTTCTTGAAAAATCTTAAATAACCTGCAATAAAAGTGGAAAAAAAACCTAAAACATGGGAATGAACTATATCTTCTTTTTTTATTTTAAACAAAAGAGAAGGAAACACGCCTGGAAAAAAACATTTGGAACCAAACCTGATTCCTCTAAACCTATGGATTTTAATTGTTGATTTTGTGTCATCAAAACCTGTTTTGTTTGGGGTTTCATCTGAAGTAAAAACAAAAACATCATAGTTTTTTTGTTTTATGCTGTTTGCATAAACTTGTATTGGATTCCCGGTAATTTCATTGTAGTAGTCTGCAAACTGCACTATTTTCATATCTTGCCACCAACAATTTCCCTATAAACAGAGACATCCTTTTCATTTTCGAACTTTTCTTTATGTGTCATAAAATGCCTATTAAAAAAAAACCAGTTAGTGCCAAAGCATTTTTTTACATAGTCTAATTCTTTTTTGCCCATATTTGGCTCACAGAATTTAATCGTTTTTAATCCCCCAAAATATGTTGCCAGACATTTATTTATATGCTTATTCGTACAAAACTCAAATAAAACAATAATGCCATCAAAAAAATTATAAAAACATGCATGCATCTTACATTCAAAACAGCAGGGATAAAATGAAACAAGCTGATTACATAACCATAAAAGAAAACAAAAAGAAAATCAAGCTCTCTTTGGCAAAACCAAATGAAATTGTGCTTAAATGCAGGGAATTCAGGGAATCAAAAAAAATTCTTGATTTTGGATGCAATATTAATTCTGCAGTATACAAGGCATCAGAAAACAAGGAATACTTCGGCTATGACCAAAGCCAAAAAGCACAGCAATGGCTTAAAAAAGAAGGAAAATTCATTGATTTCTGGAAAACAAGGGAAAAATTTGACTGCATTGTTGCAATGAGCGTAATGGAACACCTTTCATGGAAGCAAAGAATTCATTTTATAAAACAGTCAAAAAACCTTCTTTCAGAAAACGGGCACCTAATAATGAATTTCGTTTTTACGCAAAACCACGGATTGCTTGGCTTTTTCGGGGACATAGAACACAAAGACCCTATTTCTCCTCTTGACTTCTCTAAACTAATAGATGGTTATGGATTTGAATCAAAAGTATATTTGCACCATCTGCCGATTTCTTTTTCAGTAATATTAGATTTATTAATGAATTACTACCCTTTTGGAATAACAACAATTATTTCCAAAAAAACAGGAAAATGACATTAACATGAATCAAGAAGATGTACTTTTCCCGCCAAATTTAATCAAAACAAATTTAAAAAATTTCTTAATATAATGAGATGCAAGTTTAGGGGACTTAAAAATCTGTTTTATTTTGTTTGCCATAAAGTTTTTTCCTGAAGAAAAAGAGAGTTTAACAGGAAGAGTGCTGTTGTAATCTTTAACTTCATCTTTACTGAAATCGTTTCCAATCATGCCGTTTTTTTCCAGCGCCTCTTCATAAGAGTCCCCTTTTAATTTTCCTTCTCTAATGCCCTCTTCCCATAATTTTGTTCCAGGAATAGGCGTGGCAGAAGCCATGCTTACTGATTCAGGTTTTACTCTCCTGAAAAAAGACATTGTAGTGCTAATGGTTTCTTTTGTTTCTCCAGGCAAAAGGCTTATTGCAAACAAATGCATTGTAATCCCATACTTTTTCCCCAAAGCTATTGCCTTTTCCACGCTTTCAACCTTGCCGTTCTTGTTTGCCCTGTCAAGAACTTCCTGTGCAGCAGACTCAAACCCTAAGCCAATCCAAGTGCAGCCAGAACGCTTTAAAGCAGACATTATTTCATCATCAACAAATTCACTTCTGGTCTGGATGGTGTAAGTCAGTCCAGCATGGTTTTTTTCCAAGAAATCACAGATTTTTAATGTTCGCAGCCTGTTAACAGTAAAAATTTCGTCAGGAAAAGTAAACTTAGTGAGGCCTTTCCCTGCAAGGTAATCAAGTTCCCTAAAAACATCTTCAAGTTTCCTTTCCCTGTATTTTTTGTTTAATGTCTTTGAAGAACAATAACTGCAGCTGTAAATGCATCCCCTGCTTGAAATAACAGGAAAAAGGTTTTCGCCTGAAAAATATTTTTCCACAGGAAAAATTGAGTAATCTGCTGCAGGCAATTCAGACATGTTAACCAGCTCTGCAGGAGGATTAATAATAAATTTTTCTTTATCAAAAAAACAAATTCCTTTAACGGATTTCAAATCATTAAGATTGTTTGCTATGTTAACAAAAGTCATTTCGGGTTCCCCCTGAATAACTATGTCCGCCCCTGTTTCCCGCAGGGTTTTTTCAGGAAAAATTGTTCCATGAGAGCCTGAAACAACAATTTTTGATTTAATCTCTTTGTTTCTGATTGCCTCAATTGTTTTTGTAACATGATTTAAAAAAGGAATATTACACCTTGCAGCAATCCAGATTTCTGATGGAATAAGAATTAAGTCAGGGTTAAATTCGGCAACTTTTTGGGCAGTTTTTTCAAGGGAAAGGTTCTGAATATGAGGGTCAAGCATCAACAGGCCATTAATTCCCTGCCTTTTAAGAACAGCAATTATATGAAAAAACTCCGTGGGAACCTTTGGTTGCGCATTAATAATCATTGCAGTATTCCTGGAAAGCTCTATTTGGGATTTTGAAAACCATGCTAAATCAATTTTTGGATTCAAAAAAAGTATTTTCATCAGGATCTCAGATTAATAAAACCCTGATAAACATTAAATACTTAATGGTTCATTGATAGAATTAAAGGCAGAATAGGTTAGGCAAACCTTAATTCCGGCATTATTTTTTCATGTTAATCAGCTGCCTAAAAAAAGAAATGTCCTGCAAGTCAAATCCCCTGATTAAAAATAACACGAGAAAATACATAACAGCCGAAACAAAAAATAAAACAAAAATATTCAAAAAGAAAAACAGGTAAATGAAGACAAAAATAAACAGGCTGGCAATTAAAGGCTTAAAAAACAATTTAACAGCAGAAAAAGCATTGAAAAACTCGAAATGCTTTGCTGAAAAAAAGACTGCCAAAACAAAAAAAGCCAATTCAGACAATACGCTGGCAAAGGCTGCGCCATTAAAATCATATAATGGAATAAGAACAAGGTTAAGCACAACATTAACTACCAAGGAAAAAACCACAATATAAAAAGCCTTTTTTTCAAATGCTGTTGACTGAAATGAATTCAAGAAAACAAGGTTAAGAAAACCTAGAACAATAAACCAGATTAAAATAGCTAAAGCTCCAGAAGCAGGCAAAAAATTATTTGCCTGTGTAACCGGATATATTAACGATATAATTCTTTCTGAAAGAAGGGTTGTAGCAAAAGCAATAGGAAGAATTATAATCAACAGATATTTCAAGGATTTTAAAATAATTAACCCTACAGACCTGTTTAAAGAACCATAAAACGAAGCAAGAACCGGAAAAATAGATGAAGTCAAGACTATTGGAATAAAGCTTATTGCACTGATAAGGCGCATTGCTGCAGAATAATAACCTACACTTAAATTTCCCTTAAAAATAGAAAGCATTGTCAAATCAATGCTTGCATAAATTGACAGAAAAAAAGCAATAAAACAAAAAGGAAGCCCTGCAACAGCAAGTTCTCTGTATTTCTGAAGATTAAAAGAAAACTTTGGCACAAAAAACTTTTTTACCATAACAAAAAAACTTATGACAAAATTAACAAAACTGGAAAACAGTGCAACATAAAAAATTTCAGTCAAACCATAACCGAAAAAAAGAACGCTTAAAGTGAGAAAAACAAGGACAATCTTGTAAAAAGTATTTACAAAAAAATCATACTGCATTTCCTGAAATGCAAAAAAAGACATTCTGAATAACCCTGCCATGGAATCAAGAAGCAGGGAAACTGCAGCAATCAAAACAAAAAAAATGACCTGCAAAGTGTACTGGGAAGGCCTAAAAAAATGCAGAAAAAGAATCAAGGCAAAAACTCCAAACAAGGTAATAAAAAACAAGGCAATTCTGACTACAATTGCATTACCCATAAGTTCAGAGGCATTATGTCTTTTTTTTGCTATTTCCCTGAAAATCAAGGTGGCAATCCCAAAATCTGCAAAAGCAAGAAACAGGATAACAAAAGAAAAAGCAAAAGAATAAACCCCAAAAGCCTCAACCCCTATTTTCTGAGCAATGAAAACAACCATCACAAAAGAGAGAATTTTCTGGATAATATTTCCTGCGGCAAGAAAAAAAACATTCTTACCAATTTTCAGCGCAGTTCCCATAAAAAAACCAAAAATTAAATAATTACAAACACAAAATTAAATAAAAATGTAAATTAAAATGTACATCAAAATTTACACAGACAAAGTATATACTCTAATAAAAAAGTAAGAATTGTTTATTAAACAGTTTTTGGTACAAAACTAAATCAAAAATAAAACTTATTTAAATACTCTCAAGCATCATATTTGAAATGAATACGCCTGAAAGCATACTGCTTGTATCAGATTTTGCTTTTCCTGTAAGTGCTGGAACAGAAAGGCTTGTGTTTGGTTTAGCAGAAGACCTAAACGAAAAAGGAATTAAAACAGACATTCTTACCCCGAACTGGAAAAACTTAATTCAAAAAGAAAAAGTGAATAAAACAACAATTTACAGGTTTAACACGCACAGCATTTACAAACCAGAGCCAATAAAAAGAATTTACGGTTTTGTAAAAAAAGGAATGAAACTGGAAAAATACGATATATACCACGGGTTTTACACTGTACCGCCAAACCTTTCAGCAATCTTTCTTGCAAAACTGCAGGGTAAAAAATCAATTACCACTTATTTCAGCACACAACAAATAGAAAACAACCTGAATAACCCTGTAAAAAATTTTTTTCTGCTTAATATGCTGAACAAAGCAGACTTGGTTACAGCATACACTTGGAGGATAAAAAAAATTTTTGAAGAAAAATACTTTAAAGGAAAAGAAATTAATGTAACACAAGGATGGGTTGAAACAGGATTCAAAAAAATCGATGCACAAAAAAAAACAAAAGAAAAAATTATTTTATTTACCGGCAGGCTTTCAAAACAAAAAGGCGCTTTTGTTTTAATCAAGGCTTTCAGCGAAGTGCAAAAAAAAGTAAATGACACAAAACTTGTTTTTGCAGGAATGCCATTAGAAAAAAAAGAAGCAGCAGAATTAATAAAAAAACTCGGACTGAAAAAAGTTGAAATCAAAGGCTTTGTTTCAGAAAAAGAATTAAATGAACTATACAATTCATGCGATGTTGTTGCGGTTCCAGGCTTTGAAGATTACGGAATAGGGTTAAGCTTAATGGAAGCAACTTTTTTTGAAAAGCCGATTATTTCATGTTATGGGTTAGGAATCAAAAACGAGGCTTTAGTGGTTGAGCCAGGCAATGAAAAAGAACTTGCAGATAAACTAATAAGATTGTTGTCAGACAAAAAGTTTTATGAAGAGCAAAGCAGAAATGCAAAAGAAATCTCAAAATTGTTTGAGAAAAAAAACGTGATAAAAAATTACCTGAAAACTTATGAAAAAGTGATGCAAAAATGAACAGAATTGGAATAGGCGAATTTTATTTTGAAGAAGAAGGAAAAAAAATAATGCTTGACATAATTAAAAGAAACGCAATATCTGAAGGAAAATACTGCAGGGAATTTGAAAAAGAATTTGCAGAATATATTGGCACAAAAAATGCAGTAATATGCAATTCAGGAACCTCTGCTTTAATGCTTGTATTGCAGGCATTAAAATACCATTCAAAATATAAAATCCCTGAAGGAAAAAAAGTGATTATGCCTGCATTAACTTATATTGCAACAGCAAACTCTATTGCAACAACAAACTTTGAACCTGTGTTCATTGACATAAACAAAGACGATTTCTGCATTAACACTGAACTGTTAAAAGAACATATTGAAGGAATTGACGACATTAAAGAATATGCAGGAATAATGCCTGTTCATTTAATGGGTTATCCTGCAGAAATGAATAAAATAAACAAGATTGCAGAAAAAAACGGATTGATTGTAATAGAGGATTCAGCTGAAGCACACGGAAGCATTTATGATGGAAAAAGAACAGGAAATTTAAGTTTTGCAGGCTGTTTTTCTTTTTATTTAGCACACAATATTCAGGTAGGCGAAGTCGGAATGATTACAACAAACGATGAAGAATTAACTGACAAATGCAATAGGCTTAAAGGAAACGGAAGATTATGCTACTGCAATGTAGACGAAATACATTCAGGCAAATGCACGCACCAAATGAATGAATTTCATCCAAGGTATCTGCATGACATGATAGGATACAATTTCAAGTCAATGGAATACCAGGGCGCAATAGGAACAGTGCAAATGAAAAAAATCAAATGGCTTTTAAGACAAAGGCAGGAAAACGTAAAAAAACTAAATGAAGGATTAGAGGAATTAAATGGAAGTTCATTAATTCTTCCAAAACATTCTGAAGAAATAAGCTATCTTGGATATCCTTTAGTGGTAATTGATGAAAAAATTTCAAGAAATGACATTGCACAAGAACTGGTAAAAAAAGAAATTGAAAACAGGCCGATCTTTAATTCAATTCCGACCCAACAGCCTGCATATGAAAAATACAGGAAAGAATACCAAGGAAAAGTTAATACTGCAGAATACATTGGAAACAACGGAATATACATTGGCTGCCATCAATACCTTAAAGAAGAAGAAATTGAATACATGATTAAATCAATAAAAGAAATTTTCGGAAAATAATTATTTTTTTTCTTTTTCTTTCACTAAACTTGAAGCACGAAACAATGACTCAAATGTTCCTGCATCACTCCAGAATCCTTTAAGAAAATTTGCTTTGAGTTTTCCTTTTTTGATGAATTCATTGTTTACATCAGTTATTTCCAGTTCGCCTCTGGCTGAAGGCTTTAAAGTTTTAATTAAATTGAAAACTTCAGAAGGATACATATAAATTCCTGTTACAGCAAAATTTGATTTAGGTTTTTTTGGTTTTTCTTCAATTGAAACAACTTTTTTTCCTTGTAGTTCTGCAACACCAAACCTTTCAGCATCAGGAACTTCTTTCAGAAAAATAAAAGCCGAATCAGATTTTTCAAATTCTTTAACTGGATCTTTAATTGAATCCTCTATTATATTGTCTCCTAAAACAACAATTATTTTTTCATTGTCAGCAAAATCTTCTGCAAGA
>JAHJUD010000008.1 GCA_018829335.1 Microcaldota archaeon
AATTTTTTTGTTTCCTTTTAAAAGCCCTCTTTTGCTTAAGACTTTTTCCAGTGTTTCTGCATCAATTTCCCCAAAGGTAACATAATCTTTTACTTTTTCAACCATTTTTTTTGATTGTTTTTCTTCTGAAACCAAAACCATATGGTTTACCCTGAACAGCCTTATCATTTCCATTGTGGCGTTTAATTCTTTTTTTACTCTTATGCTTCCCCTTACTCTAATTACTGCCAGCATTCACATCACTTTGAAACCTTTTTTCTTATTTCTTCTGAAACCTTCATTGAAGTTGTTTTTGACAAGGCATTAATTGTTGCCCTGATAAAATTTAATTTAGTGTCTGTTGCTCCCCTTGTTTTGCTCCAGACATCTTTTATTCCGACAAAAACAAATACATCTTTTATGTTGTTTCCTACAACTAATCCTGTTCCTTTTGGGGCAGGCTTTAATTCAATTTTAACTGAACCGCCTTTTCCTTTTACATTAAATGGAATTGAATGACCGGTTCCGCAAGTGCATTCCCATGAACCGCATCCTTTTCTTACTCTGATTAAATTAAGTTTTGCTCTTCTTGTTGCTTTTTTTACTGCAGGCCATTTTTCTTTGTGTTTTCCTGTTCCTATTCCAATGAATTCATTTTTGTCTCCTACAATAACTGAAGCCCTAAAAGAAAACATTCTTCCTGAACGTCTTACTTTTGTTGTTTTCTTGAAGTCAACCATTTTTTCCTCTAAATCTGGAAGAAGAAAATCAATTATTTGCGGTTCAAGTAAAGGCAGTTTTGATTCAATTGCCTGATTCATTGAACTTATTTCCCCGCTTTTAACTTTTTTTCCTAAACTAGTTTTTGGAATCCATTCAATTTCTTCTTTTTGTGGTTCTCTTCTTCTTTCTTTTCTTTCTTCTTTTTGTGCCATTAATCATCACCGTATTTTTTCTTTATTTCATTCAGCGTATGCTCGAAATTTTCGTGTATTTTGTTTTTGTCTATTCCTTTTTTTGCGTATTCAGCAAACTGTTTCCTGAATTTTTCTTCATCTAATGAATTCAGGTATTTTTCAATTTCTTTTCCGTTTATTTTTTCTTCTTTTGGGAATGCTTTAGGGTCAAAAGGAATGTTTTTTTTTGCGTCTACTGCTCCTTTAAGCGCAGAGAAAACAATTGAACCATGAACCGGTGTGTTTCTGCCAATGTCTAATACTGCTTCTTTTACATCTTTTGCTTTTTTTGCGCACAAAAATCCTGTAAGATATGCGGAAGGAATGTTTTTTGTGCTTATTTTCCATCCGAATTTTTTGAGTTCATTTGAGTTTGCATGGCTTAACATTTTGTCGCCGTCTTTTTTGTATTCAATTAACTGTACAGTAATTGTTTTGTTGCTTTTTCTTACAACAAGCCTTGGCTTGTTTCCTTTAAGTAAAGCAAGCCTTTTCTTGTAGTCTGTTTTTCCTTGTCTTCTTCTCCTGAATTTTACCTCGAAAGTTGAGTGGCTCACTTTTTATCACCTTTAACCGCTGCTTCAACGTATTTTTTTCCTTTAAAATAATTTCCTTTAATCATTCTGTAAATTTTTCCGTATTGCCCTTTTTCCATTTTTCCTTCGTTTTTAAGTTCTTTTAGTTTTTTTCTTTGGGCTCTGACTTTTTTCATCCATGCTTTTTTTTTGTTTGTTCTTGCTTTTATTGTTCCTTTTCTTTTTCCTTTTCCTCTTTTTCTTCCCTTTATTTTTTTTTCTTTCAGTTTCCTTGCCCTTGCCTTGCTTTGGTAATTGTCTTTTCTTTTTTTGACTATTCCGTCTTTGATTAATTGCCTTACATCTTCTTTTGTCATGCTTTCTGCTATTTTTTCCCTGTCTTTTTCAGAGAAAACTATTTTTGTTTTTCCGACTTTGAGTATTTCTGCTGCCATTCTTCTTATTTTATTTAACTGCATTTTACATCACTTTTAATTCAGTATCCTTAAATTCATTTCTTTTGCTTTTTTGCGTATTTCTTTTCTTGTTTTTTTTCCTGTTGTGCCTTTAACTCTTACAACAACATCTTTTTCTTTTATTTCGTTTAATTCATTTAAGTTCCTTACATAAACTTCTTTCATTCCTGATGGATGCAACCCTCTGATTTCTTTTGGTGTCCTGTAACCCATAGTGGGTTTTGCCCCGTTTTCTTTTTTTATCAGGTAGTCTATCCCTCTTGGTTTTCTCCATTTATTCCATTTTTCCATTTTTTTTCTTCTAAGCCAGGATTTTCCAAAATGCCCTCTTATTTTTGGGACTTTTTTTTCTTTTATTTTTTCCTGAAG
>JAHJUD010000080.1 GCA_018829335.1 Microcaldota archaeon
CCCAAATGTGTTTGAAAAAGGAATAGATTTTTCTTTAATGAATTACCCTGTGTTTGCTTTAATGTATGTTAATTTAATGTTAGGAGCCTTTAATCTGCTTGTCCCTGCACTGCCTTTAGATGGGGGAAGAGTCTGGCGTTCTTTGCTTGCAATCCCTTTCGGCAAAACAAAAGCAACAAAATTTGTTTCAACTTTAAGCGTTTTGATTGCAGTAATTCTTTTTTTAATTGGAATTTTTGGAATTCCTGGAATAAAAGAAATACAAGGCAACATCATGCTTCCTGTTATTGCAGTATTTATTTATTTTGCCTCAAAATATGAAAATGAAATGCAGGAAATGAAAGAAGTGTTAAAAGGAGTCAAACTTAATTCAATAATAAACAAAAAAATTCCTTTGCTGAAAAAAGACGTTGTATTAGAAGAATTACTTGAATTAATGGAAAAAGAAAATTCGCATGGATTTCTTATAAAAGAAAAGGATTTAGTTAAATACATTGACTTGGAAATGATAAAAAAAATCAATAAAAAAGAATGGAATAAAAGAAAAGTTTCTGATGTTTCAGTTGAAATTTATCCTATTCCAAGCAATTCAAAAGCAGAAAAAGCAATGGAAATCTTTATGTCAACGCCTTATGAATTAATTGTGGTTGAAACAAAAGGAAAAGTTTCAGGCACAATTGAAAGAAAAGAAATGGAAAAACTGTTTGCTTTAGCCAAAGCAAGAAAAGAAAAATCGCCTTAAATACAATTATTGGCGTAATGGGTTTTCTCAAGTTTTTAGGATTTTTTTTATTTGGCTAAGCAAGTGTTCAGCGTCTTTAATTGATTCCCTTGCTTGCTCTCCTGTTGCAATGAAGTCTAGTGAATAAACTGCCGTGTGCCTGCTTCTCCTGTAAAAATCCAGCAAATTCATTTCATCCAAAAGTTGCGGGTATTCCTGTTTTATGTAACTAATTGTTTAGTGACATCGGATATGTCCCTGCTTTAAATTGAGTGTGGGAGACTCCTTTTTTAAGAACCACAAAGGAGGTTTCCCACAATGAAATATGATAACGAGTTTGTTAAAAGAATAGTAGATAGTCCTGCTTCAGGCAGAAAAGTACAGGAAACTCTTGGCGTTTCCAGAAAAACAGTTTACAGATGGAGAAACAGAAATAGGCAAGGCCTGCCATTCAGATTCAAAAGAAGAGCTAAAAGAGTTTGGAATAAAACACGCAAACACATTCAAAAAAAAATAAAGCATTTACTTAAAGAAACTGAATCAACAATCCAAGCATGGTGCAAGTTCAGAAAGGTCTGCTTGAGAACAGTTCAGCGATATAAGAAACAGTGGTTTCCTCAACAACCAAAACCAAAACCCAAAATCAAAAGATATGAAAGAAAGCATGTTTTCTCTTTAATGCACACTGATTGGGGAGTAAAACGCATAAAAAACGGTATCAGATGCTGCTTTTCATTCTACGAAGACGACTGCAGCAGAAAACTCTTTGCATTAAAAGCATACAAGAAAGCAGACTTAACCAACACTTTAGACAATCAAAAACAAGCAAAAAAAGAAACACACGGATTCAAAGCAGTATTATCAGATAATGCAAGAGTCTACAAATCAAAAAAATTTGATGAACAACTCGGCAACATCAAACACATTAAAACCAGACCATACAATCCAAAATGCAACGGCAAAGCAGAAAACATAGTCAAAAAAGTCAAACAGTTCTTGAACAAATTTGAAGTTCAAAGCATTAAACACGCAAACCAATTACTCAAACAATTCAAAAAAGAATACAACAAAAAACCACACTCAAGCTTAAAATACCATACACCAAATCAAATATTCAGAAACAAACAAAAAAAGGAGTCATAAGCGCTGTCACACAACAACTAATTAAACAAACATGGCTTCTCTCTTTTATTCCGTCTTTGAAAAGAAGGGCACGGGAAGCATGAAACATTGAAGTATAAAAACAAAAAATTGTTAAATCAAAATCTTTTGAATCTAAAGTGTGTTCTGCTTTTTCAATATACAGTTTTGCAGTCTCTAAAGACTTCAAAGAGTTCTTTCTGTCTGATTCAATCTTTTTCAGAGAACCAGAAGTAAAGCAGTCTTCAAGGTTCAAAATAATTCACTTCCAAACAAAATGATGTGGTTTAATTTAACGCTGTCATGAAAAGCCTTATTGTTTTCCCTGCATTTTTTCCAGTCAAGCACAGAAAAAGCAGTTATACTTGTAGCAACGCCTGTTTTTTTTTCCAGAAATTGGGCAACAGAATTAAACCTGTATTTATTGTCAGATATTACCAGCAAATCAAAATCGCTTTTGGCATCATTGGAGCCATCAGCAAAAGAACCATATAAAACTATGCTGTGGACAAGTTCATCAACTTCAAGTATTTTTTCAACAACCTTGAACTCAGTCAGCAGGGAAACATTAATGAAAACTTTTAACTGCCTTATAACAGGGCTTTCTGATTTTACCTTAAACACATGCGATGTTCCAATAACCTGTTTTTCAATTAATCCGTCTTTTTGGAGTCCGGACAATAACTTTGAAACCGTGGAAGGGCTTGTTTTAGTCCTGCGAGAAATTTCATTTAAATGAATGCCAGAGCCTGATGACAAAAGAAAACGCAAAACCTTTAACTCAGAATATTTTTCAAACAAGCTAAAAAGATAAGACATAAAAAAACAAACTATCGTTCTTTTTAAAAAATTATCGTTCGATGAAAGAAACGAAGAACTTTAAGCGCATGAAAGAATTATTTAAATTCCTGTTCCAACATATATTGTCTATAATTTGTGGATTGCAGGGATGGCTGAGAGGCTAAAAGCACCGCGCTCGAGCAGAAGTAGAGCAACGCGGAGCCTGAAAAGGCGCGTGAGTTCGAATCTCACTCCCTGCGTAGCCGGTTTCGCCGGCTGTAACAGCACAGTTTTGGCTGTGCGCTGCAAGACACCACGTAAAGTGGTGCTAGCACACCTTTAATGTGTGCACCGTGACTCGCGAGCGAAATCGCGACGGCATAAAGCCGTGCTGCAATAAAAAGGTAAAAAAAATGCAGAAAAAAAATTACACTAAATTCCTTGTTTTGATTTTACTGATTGGATTAGTGTTAAGGCTGGCTCCGGTGTATTTGTATGGCACACAGATGAGTTATGATGCACCATATCATCAAAGAATAGCAGAAAAAGTGTTTGAAACAAAAACAATTCCAAAAACAGATGAAAGCTTGGGGGGAAGAGAAAACATTTATCCTCCATTATACAGTGTATTCCAAAACATAATGCATTATTCAACAGGATTTGATTTCTTTTTAATTGGAATGATACTGCTTCCAATAATTTCTTTGCTGACTGTTTTAAGTGTTTATGTTTTTGTAAGGAAAATTTCAGGTGAAAGAAAGGCTTTAATTGCAGCTTTTCTGACAGCAGTTTCTTCTTCTTTGATTGCTTATGCTTTTGACAGCCCGGAAAACTTTGTTTTCTTTTTATTGCCTGCAATAATCTTCTTTTTTAACGAAAAAAAAGAGAAATTAGGCGCAGTAATTTATGCTTCAGGGTTATTATGGAATTACCTTATAATTATTGCATCAGTTGTGCCTCTTATGGTTTATTTAAGGAAAAAAACGAAAGACCTTGTTTTAGTTATTTCAGGGCTTATTCTTGTTTTATTGTATTACCTTGTTTTCCACGGAGAAAGCTTTCTGTATAATCAGGATGTAAATCTGGCAATGGATTTTGTGTCTTTAAGCTTTAAGCCAGCGTTTTATGTTTCAGTTTTAATCACATACTTGTTGATTATTCCATTGATTTATTTTATTTACAAAAACAAAATAGAAGAAAAAGCAAACTACTGGAAATATTTTATTGCTTTAAGTTTGATTGCATTAACAACCGTTTTTTTGACTCCTTTTTTGAGGGTATGGGAACAAATAAAGTTTCTTTCTTTGAGTTCAATCATTGCAATCGGAGCAATAAAAGTTTTCGACAAAAAAATGAAAATTTATGTTCTGGCTTATGCCTTAATCTTGCTTTGCTCTTCTTTTGTTATGAGCTTTCAAGGCTTTTATCCTAGCGCACAAAAAGAAGATTTTTATTCAATGGAGTTTTTGCAGGATTTCACTCAAGAAGGCGCAATTTTAGCTGAACCAAGCTTTTCTGAACACATCAGGAATTCAACTTTAATTGAAGAAAACAGGATTCTGACTTCACTTTACTTTGAGAACGCAGGAAATAATTCTTTCCTCAAAGAAAGTTTGCATTATCTTACTTTTCAGGGAATAGAAAACGAAAAAAAGTTTTTTGAAGAAAGCAATCTGAGGTTTATTGTGTTTAATTTCGAAGACAAGGCTGTAAGGAATACAGAAGAAATAGAAGAAAAAGAAACATTTAACAAAATTTATTCTGCAAAATATTACAGGAATTGTTTGATTCAAAGCAAGGAAATA
>JAHJUD010000081.1 GCA_018829335.1 Microcaldota archaeon
AATGTAAATCACAATTGAAATAATGTAAAAGAAAGGGTTAGCATAACCTAAAAAAAGCAGGGCAATAAACAAAGAATAAAGGATTGGCTTGGAAACAAAAAATTTTGTTCCGGTAAAAATAAACCACAGGCAAAGAAAAGTGGTTGCAATATAAAAGTTTTGGATGAAATACAGGATTAAAAGGTAACCTGCAACCACAATCAAAAAATAAAGTTTCTGGTATCCTTTTTTCTGGAAAAAAACCACTAAAACTGCAGTCCAGATTAAAGCCTGAACAATCAACTGGAATACTTCCATAAAATACTCAAATCCTGCAGCCATGAAATAATATGGAAGCAGAATATAAAATTCTTTCCAGTCTTATACAGGGAATTCGTGAATCAACGAAGAATAAAGCCTTTAATTTTAAGGGTTTTGTTTTCTTGAATGGAGAAAAAGAAAAGTATTCAGGAAAAAAAAGAAATCGAAGAAAAAATCGGTTTTACAATTGAAAATTTTCCTGAAAAAGAGAAAAAAAAAGTAATTGAAAAAAGACACGGAACTGAAGTAGTGCAGAAAACTGACTGGGAATTAATTTACATTATTAATTCAATGCCTGAATTTTCTCCTGAAGAAGCAGAAATAACAAAAAACATTCTTGAACAAATACAAAAAAAAGAAACAACAATAAAAAAAGAAGAAATAGGAAAAGAAATAGAAAAATACTGTGAAAAAGAATGGATTAAACTAGAAGAAAAACAGGAAAATTACATAAAAAAAACAATTGAATCAATTGTTTTTGGCTTTGGTGGAATGGATTTCCTGTTAAAAGATTCTTCAATTGAAGAAATAAGCATTATTGGAACAGGAAAAAATGTTTTTGTATTCAAAAAAAATTTCGGCTGGATGAAAACAAACTTATTTTATTTTTTAGATGAAAGCATAATTAACTTGGCAAACAAGATGTCAAAAACAATCGGAAGAAGGCTGACTTTGCAGAACCCAAAACTTAATTCGGTTTTGCCTAATGGAGAAAGAATTAATGCAGTTATTTCTCCGCTTTGTTCTTCTCCTGCAGTAACAATAAGAAAATTCAAGGAAAACCCTTTTACTCCAATTGAATTAATCGAAAACAAGACTTTTTCAGCTGAATTAATGGCTTTTTTGTGGCTTGCGCTAGAAACAGATACAAGCATTGTAATTGCAGGAAATACAGGAAGCGGAAAAACAACTTCAATGAATGCATTGTTTTCTTTTGTTGGAAAAAAAGAAAGAATTGTAGTAACAGAAGAAACACCGGAAATTTCTTTGCCGCAAGAACACACAATAAAACTTAACACAGCAGAAAATTTAGGAATAGAAATGCAGGAGCTGATTGTAAACACTTTAAGGATGAGGCCTGACAGAATAATTGTAGGCGAAATAAGAGAAAAAAAAGAGGCTAAAGCATTTATTGACACGCTTTTGGCAGGGCAAGGAAAAGGAAGTTATGCAACCTTTCATGCATTAAGCGGAAAAGAATGCATTACCCGAATGAAAAATTTAGGTTTAAATGAAATGGACTTGAATGCAATAGATTTGCTTTTAGTGCAGAAAAGATGGGATTCCATCGACCTGGAAAAAGGAATAAAAAAAGAGCAAAGGCATGTAATCGAAGCAAGCGAAATAATTGAAGAAAACGGAAAAACTGAATTAAACACTTTATTTGAATTTGATTACACAAAAAAAAAGCTTAAGAAAAAGAATTCAAGCTTAAGGATAAAAGAAAAAATCAAAAGATGCTTTGGGTTAAACGAAAAAGAATTCAGAAAAGAATTAAACAAAAGAAAAAAACTGCTGGAAAAAATGAAAGGAAAAAATCTTTCACTAAAAGAATTCCATAAAAAAATAAATCAAAGTAATTAAATGCATGAAATAATCATTGCAAAAGAAAAAAAGAAAAGAGGAAAAAATGAAAGAAATAATTCTTGTAAAAGAAAAAGAACTGAAAAAAGCAGGAATTGAATTATCAGAAAAAGAGTTTTCTGAAAAAGCATTTAGCTATTCTTTGGCATCCAGCGCAGTTTTAGTGGTAACTGTTTTTGCTTTAAGCGAAATTTTCACTGCATTAATTTTTGGGGCGCTTGCTTTTATTGTCGGAATTCTTGTTTCAGTTAAAATTCCTGAAATTTTAAGGAAAAAAAAAGCAAAAAAAGTGGAAAAACATTTGCCTTTTGCTTTAATGGCAATGGCTGTTGAAATGAACATTAATTTAAGCTTTGAAAAAATACTTGAAAATCTTTCTAAAGGAGATTACGGGGAATTCTCAAAACAAATCAGGAAAACACAAAAAGAAATTGAAGCAGGAGCAACAATCCAAAAGGCATTATTTGATTTAAGCGAAAGAATTGACTCAAAAATGCTGAAAAGAAGTGTTTCACAAATTGTGAGCATTTATGAACACGGATCAGAAGAAAAAGGCGAACCGGTAAAACAGTTAGCCAAAGAACTGCTTGCAAGGCAGAAAATTGAATCAAAAGAATTCACAGGAAAAATGACAATGTATTCTGTTGTGTTTGTTGTCTTGTCTGCAGTGATTCCTGCAATGTTTCAGGCTTTTGTAAGCATTGGAAGCACTTTCATGGAACTGGATTTTACTGCAACACAAATTCTGCTTATTTCAACTGTTCTTTTTCCTGCATTAAATTTAGGAATACTTTTAATGATAAGGAATAAAACGCCGGAAATACTCAAAGGATAAAAAATGAAGAAAATGAAATGGCAAAAAAAGAAGAATAAAAAAATAATGAAAAAAAAAGAAAAGTGAAAAAATGAATGAAATAAAAAAATTAATAAAAAAACTGGAAAAGAAAAAATGGTTAAAGAAACTGCAAAATAAAAAAACACTGAAAAAAACAAAGCCGGCTAATCAGGAAAAAATTTCATCTGAATTTCTCCCTAAAGAAATAAAAGAAAAAATCAAGGAATTTGATTTTGTTTTAAAAGAAAACAATTCAAGCAGAAAAGCAGAAGAATTAATCAAATTATATTTTGCTGCAGGAATTTCACTTGGGTTAATTTCAATTGGAATTTCTTCTTTTATTGAATTAAACACATCTTATACTTTATTGCTTTTCTTTTTTTGCCTGCTTTTGCCGGGATTAATTCATTACTTTCTTCATTTGTTTTTGTTTGAATCAAACAAAAAAGAAAAAGAAAATCTAGTGCCAGACATTTTGCTGCAGGCAAGCATTTTTCCAAAAGGAACTTCAATGCTTAAAATCATAAAATATGTTTCTGAATCAGATTATGGTTTAATGGGAAAAGAATTTGAAAAAGCGTTTAATGAAACAGAAAAAGGAAAAACAATAGAAGAAGCATTAAAAGGAATTTCTTTGAGATGCAAAAGCGAAATAATTTCAAGATCAATCAATTTATTGATTCAAGGAAACAAATCAGGATGCGAAATGAATAAAATATTCAAGGAAACAGCAGAAGACATTTTAGAAACACAGTCAATCATAAGAGAAAGAATTGCCTCATTGTTTATCCAAAAATACACTTTGATTTTAGCAGGAGGAATAATTGTTCCTGCATTGCTTGGAATAATAACAGGCTTTGTAAATGAAATGAATTTTATGGGAATAAACGAGTTAGGGTTAGGAATGGAACCGCAAATAAGAAAGGAATTAATTTCAACTTCGCTTATTGCAAACCAGATTTACATTTTAGAATACGCATTAATTGCATCTTTTTTTATTGCCCAACAAGAAGGCCAGACAAAAAAAGCCTTGGTTTACGCATTAATCCTTATCCCGCTTGGAATTATATGCTATAACATTGCATTGGTTTTGTAAAAACAAAACCTTAATAAACACTAATAACGTTTTTATTTCAGGAAGTGGAATAATGGAAAAAGATGAAACAAAAATAGAGTTTGTTGAAAAAACCCCGATGAATTTTTCAGGTTACACTTTAATTGAAGGATTTCCTGGTATGGGGTTGGTTGGAACAATTGGCGCAAAATATATTGCAGAAAAACTAAAATTTGAAGAAATAGGCTATGTTAACGCAAACATTTTTATTCCAATAATAAGAATTCATGAAGGAGTTCCAGTTAATCCTTCAAGGATTTATGTTCACAGAGAAAAAAAAATTGCAATAATAATTTCAGAACAAATCATTCCAAAATATTATGTTGAAAAAATGGCTAAATCAATAGTAGAATGGATTGAAGAAAACAATTTTGCAAGATTAATTTCCTTGGAAGGGATTAATGCAGGAGAAAAAAACCAAAACAAAATTTATGGAATAGCCGCAAACAAGAAATCCCTTGAATTACTTGAAAAATACAAAATTAATCCGATAAAAGAAGGAATTACAACAGGAATAACTTCATTAATTTTGCTTGAACTCAAAAAAAACGAAAACTTTGAGGCAATAAGCATTTTAGGAAATGTTAATTTGCAGGCAGACTATAAGGCAGCAGCAACAATAATAAAAAAAATAGGAGAAATCACAGGAATACAGATTGACACTGCTCCTTTGCTGACTGAAGCAAAAAAAACAGAACAAGAATTATTAAAGCACTTTGATGAACTAAAAAAAACAGCAGGCAAAGTAGAAAAATTCGAAGGCCACACGCCGATGTACACATAAACAACCTTTTTAGAAAAAAGGTTGAACAAAAACTTGTACGACATAAAGCCGCACCGCCAAAAGGAAAAAAGGAGAAACCATGGCTGGAAAAAAACCAGGAATGAGCAGAAGGGGAGGAGTCTACACATTTAACAGTCCGGCAAAGGTAACTGTGCAGACAAAAGCCACTCAAAGAAAAAAAACTGCAGCCGCAAAAGCAAAAGCTGCAACAAAAAAAACCTCTAAGAAAACCACTAAAGCAAAAACAACAACAAAAAGGCCAGCTACAAAAAGAGCAAGCGCAGCAAGAATAATGCCTGAAATCCATGTTCATCCAAATGTTCATGTGCATCCAAACATTACTGTTTATTCAGAAAGAGAAACCAGAAGAGAACCAGAAAAAAGAAGTGGCGATGTTTTTGCAGAAGAGTTAGCAAAATTCAATGAAGCAAAAGCAAAAAAAGAAGAAACAAAATTAAGGAACAACATTCAGGACACTTTAACAAAACTTGAAGGAGCACAAGAAGCAGTTAGAAGGCACCAGTTTCTTGTATTACTGCATGGCTCTGAAAGATTTAGGAGAGAAATTGGATGGGTGGGAAACCCAAAAGACATTTTTGGAAACGATTCAAAAGCGCTCGCAAAAGTAATGAATAATCCTGCACTAAAAAAACAAATACAGGAAAAAGCAAGAAAAGCAGACGAATTATGGAAAAAACAACAGTTAATTCCTCAATATAACGGAGAACTTGCAAGAATTGAAAGAGAACACCCTGAAACAAAAAATAAACTAAATTACCAAAATTTATGGCAGAGAGCAGG
>JAHJUD010000082.1 GCA_018829335.1 Microcaldota archaeon
CATTTGCTGTTCTAATGTTTTTGCATTAGTTTTTGCTTCAAACACATCTTGTTCGTCAACTAATTTATGGCCTTTTTCTTTTGCAATATCTCCTGCAGCACGAATCAATCCGCCTAAATCTCTAAGTTTTAAAGTTAAATTGTTTTTTCTTCCTGCTCTTCTTTTTGCTTCAAAAATAATTAATTCAACTGCTTTTTTGCTGAACTGAGGTATTTTGCCGTCTTTTTTTACTTCTTGTGCAACAAACTGCACGATTTTTTCCCTGTTTTCTTTTGTGTCAGGCATATCAAGATTCATATACAATTCATATCCGTAACCTCTAATTCTTGAACGCAAAGCAGGATGAACTTTCTCTAAATCCTCGTAATTTCCTGCTGCAACCAAAACAAAATCACAGTTATGGACAATAACTGAATTAGCAATATATGTGTCTGTATCAGTTTTTATGTTGTATACAAACCCTTCAAAATCTTCTTCCTGAATGCCAATAATCTTTTTTGTTTTTACAGGAAACATTAAAAACCACCATAATAGTTGTTTTTCCAGTAAAACACTGTAGTGTAAGGCATTTCAAGTTTTTTAGATACTATTTTTGGAATAATTCCTTTATCAAATAAATCAAAAACTTTTTTTCTGTCTTGTTTAGAATATTTGTTGTAAGTGGGTTCAACTGATTTCCAGACAGTGCCTTTATGTAAACCTGTTTCTTTGGCTATAGCGCGAATTGTTTTCCCGAGTTTTCTCAAGCTTAAAGCCTTTTGCTTTGAATCAGCTACTTTCTTTTGGTGTTCTATAAATAGCTTGCCTTTACTAACCCTATTTGCAATAGCCTGTCTTTTATTTTTTGCATAATAAAAATTAATTAAATTGTTAAGCCTAATCAAATTAGCGTAATTTGAGTTTATTTTAAATAAATAAGTTCCTGTAGTTTCAGGATTTAGTAATCCTTTAATTTTTAAATATTCTTTGTCTTGTTTAACCTCTGAAACTTCCACTCCATTGTTTAATAAAAAACCTCTAATTGCATTGAGAAAAGCAAAGTGCTCTTTTTCAAATCTTTTTAGCTTAGCCATAACAAAGTTAGGTGTATCAGAAGCTTTCTTGATGTTTCCATACAACTCACAGGTTAGCAAGGAAGAAAAAAATTCTTTCTGCAGTTTGTCTGATGACATAATCCAAAAAGGAACTGAAAAAGGCTGTGAAACCTTGTCTCCTTTTGGAACGCCCAAAGCATAAAAAAAGCGTGCAATAAATGAATTATTGACTGAAAGCTCTAATCCACTTCCCCTCTTTGAAGTACTTTTTCTGGTCGTTATGGATAATTCAATATCATTCCCAAATATTGAAATTATATCTTTTTTAAATTCATCCAAATCTTCAAATTCATTTGAACCTGCGGAAAAATATATTCTTGAAAACCTTCTGCCATCTAAGCCTCCATCACCGAATAAAGCTCCGCAGATTCTGGCTATTATCGGCGTTCTTTTATCTAAAGGATTTAAAGGCAACAGGTTCTTTTCTTGCAGGCAGATTACTGGCTTAAGCGCATGAGGAACTGCGTTTTTTTCCCATTCACATACAGTCTTATAATCCACGCCTAAGGTCTTTGCTGGAAGCGTCTTGCCTGAACTCAACCACTTACTAAACGCAACAGCAATTCTCTGATTTTCCTTGCAATATGTTTTCATGACATCGTCTTCATTAATTATGCTAAAGCCTGCTGAAGCCTCAGCAACACTGTTTAATTTTAGATCTTTTGCTTTAACAAAACCGTCAACTGTTTTTATTGGGTGTTCAGGGGTTGCAACCAATTCAGTTCCATCATCAAACTTAATTCTCAAAACTTTTCCTTTATATTTACGCCTATAAACTCTTTCAAGCTTTGAAGGAATAATTGTTTTATCTGCATAACCTAAAACCGTTTTGTTTTCTTTTAAGTCAAAAACTTCAACTCCGTTATCAAAAATAATTTGACCTTTGTTTTCAGACAAAATTGAATCTACAAATTTACCAATGCTGCAATTTCCACTAGATGTAAGCAAAAGAGTTTCCTTTGGAAAACAAGGAATTCCCTCCGTGCGGGTCATTGCCCCGCTGCTTAATTCGCTTTGGCCTGTAATAGAATACTTTTTTTCCTGCATTGCAGTCAATAATTCCTGCTGGGATTTAGGGGAAAGAGTGGCAATTTCATCAATAAATAATACTCCATTATTGGTTCTATGAATATATCCTGGCTCAACCCTTAAATGCGCTGGAGTTCCTAATCCTCCGGAATTTGAAACCAAAACATTTTCTACAAATAAATTGCCTGTTTCGGTTGTAACATTATATACGTGTCCTTTGAATTTTCTTTTTTTAACAGAAGAAACTTTTGCATTTTTTGTC
>JAHJUD010000083.1 GCA_018829335.1 Microcaldota archaeon
GTTTTTTGGTTCTTCTGCTTTTAAAAGAATTTCTTTTATTGTTTCTTCTTTTTTTATTGGAATGCTTTCTTCTCCTGTATTTAAAGCATCTTGTGTTGTGAATTCCTTGTTTGTGTTTGCTGGCTGGTAACTTATTGCAGGCCCTGAAGCAAACATTCCTGAACCCATTATAATATATGCTATTGCAATTACCCCGATTATTGTTGCACCAAGCAGAATCATTACTTTTGCCTCGCCTTCAGGTTCAACAATTTTTTTTCCTTTTCTTGTTAAACAATAATATTTCCATTTTCTTCCTTCATCTTTTTGTTCAATTAAATCAGAATGCACTAATGTTTCTAAATGCTGTTTTATTGTCGGAGAACTCATGTTTAATTTTGCTGAAATCTCGCTTAAAGTGTAATTTCTTTCATTTAAGAGTTTAATGATTTCTATTCTTGTATCAGAGCTTAATGCCTTGAATTCTTCTTTGCCTATGGTTATTTCATCCATCTTTATTAATTTTCCCTTAAAGCACTTTAAATAAGTTTCATTTTCTTAAGGTAAAATCAAAACAATACTTTTTTAAACTAAAATAACCCTATAATAATCATTTACTTTATTTGAGAGGAGGTAAAAAAATGAAAAAAATATTATTGCTAGGAATCTGCCTGATTGCTTTAACAGGAATTGCCTCAGCCTTTATTAACGGAGGATTCTCTCCGACAAATCCTGCAGGCGATGATGCAACAAGCGGCAACATGTATTTGACTGGTGCAGGAGTTGACGGAAGCGTGTATTTGTCTGAAGCAAGCACCGGAGTAAAATACTCTTTTGAAGGCGAAGGCGGAATGTATTCAACCGGTGACCCAACAGAAGGAGGTTATTATCCTGAAGGAGCAGGAGACGAAATCGGCGACCCTTATTTTCAGCCGGTAGATGAAGGAACGCCAACAACAGGCCCAGAAACTGATGAAATGAGCATAGGCGGCTAATTTTCCTTTTTCTTTTTTTTTCTTTTAATTATTTCTTTTTCCTAATTCTTTTCTTTTCCCTTGTTTTTTTTCCCCAAATGCTTTTCAACGATTTTGTGTAAACAGAACTTAATTTGGCTTACTTTTTACACACTAAAGAAATAGAAGCGAGTTACATATCTGACATTCTAATGTCTTTCTTGCCATAATATTTCTGAATTTCTTTATCCCAATACAATAAAGGCAACAAAAACCTTAATTCTTTTGGAGAGTCACTGTTCTCTAAGTTTTCAATATATTGTTCAAATGCTGCCTGAGACCTATCATAAGCTTCTTCTGCACTTGCTCCTTTTAAAAGGGATATTGCCACTTGGTTTGAAGCATCCAAAAATGGTTTTGCATACCGGTCTTCTTGAGGATGGTGTGTTGATGTAGAACATATCCAAAACCTGAATTTTTTATCATACCCAATATATGCTCCGCTTCCATTATCTCCACAAGATTTGCCCAATTTTTCTCCACTACTGCATACCCTGGCATAAACTATTGCATCTTTTATTAAATCTTCATCTTCGCCAAGTCGAATCAATGGTTCTAACTTATTTCCAGTAATAACTTCTGCTGAACCGTGTCCATTAAACATAATAAACTTTGGTTTTTTAGAAGCTAAAAGAGAGCTAACTTTTTTCTTGTTTGCACTTTTATTAACGCAATCAAAAACAGGAATTCCTTTTTCTTCTGCAACTGCAATTATTTTTTTGGAATAATCTGAAAGATAAAGCGTTTCATCATCGTGTTCAGGTCTGGTTATTAAAAATGTCATTTGCCGTGCCTTCTAGCAATGCTTCTTAAATAGAATAATTCAACTTCAATGTATTCTTTTCCAATTTCATCTAAGTCTTCAACATGTTTTATAAGCTCATTTTTGGTTATTGACTGGCCGTTCCCTATTGATAATTTTGCATCCATTGGCAGATTTTTTAATTTTTCTAAAACAACCAGTTTAGCCTGTTTAGGCACTGTCATTACTATCACTCCACAAACCTAAAGTATCCAATTCTTTTAATATTCTTTTCCCGAGCTTTGTTTCTGCTTTTATCTCTTTATATGCTATATTCCATGATATTGGTTGGTTATCAATTACTACAATAATTTCTCTCCTAAGAGGAATAGGCAAGTTAACGAATAAATCTAAAAATTTAGTTCTAAGATCTTTCATCTAACCAAATATAAGTTTTCCTATTAATATAAGTTTGCACAATTTTTAAAATAAATCTTTACACATATTAATATAAACTCCTAATAATTGTGCATTAACATTTAACAAGGCCTTTTAGACATTTATTTACTTGTTACACAAAAGCCACTAATACTCAAAGGGCTTCAGCTAAACCCTTAAATATTTCTTTGCCTTATTTTCTTTATGGCTTTACATTTTGGTAAATCTTTCAGGCTGTTTGCCGAAACAGCTTCTTTTGTTATTGCAAGGCTTATTCCCACACTATACTTTGCTTTTTTTTCAGTTATTATTGCACTTTTTTTCATTCTTCTTCCAGGCTATCTTGGCTTGAATTATCCTATTGATATTGGTTTTCTTATTTTTGGCGTAGGCGTGTTCCTTACTTACTGGAGTTTTTTCAGGAAAAGACTTTTGTATGCATTAAAGGCTTCAGAGACTGTTGCAGTATCAGAATTTATTTTTGGAAGAAATATTCCTATTACAATGCAGGCAAGCTATGGATTTAATTTAATCAAAAAAAAGTTTTCTTCAATTAAAAATTTTCAGTTATTTGAAAAAAACACTAGAAAAGTCATAAGAGTAATTTATGGAAAATTAGGGTTTATTGGTTTTATCCCAAATGTTGATTCGGCTGTTGTTTCAGCTGTTTTTTCTTATGTTTTTTCTGATCCTTCAGTGGACCCGAACACTTCATTAAGGGACGGCCTTATTTTGTTTGACCAGAAAAAAACTTTTCTTTTATTCCAGATTTTCGCAGTGCAGATTTTTGCTTATGTTCTTTTTATGCTTTGTTATTTGGTTTTGTTTTTTATTTTCAACCCTTTTATTATGTTTTTTTCTTATCCTTTGAATCTGCTTGGATTTATTCTTCTTTTCCTGCTTTTACTGGTTTTTTATTCTTCTTTTGTTTCTCATTTTCTTGTCTGCTGGCAGAGTGTTTTCTTTCTTGAATCAGTAAAACATGATGTTTCATCAAAGGCTGCGAGAAGCGTTTTGGAAAACAAATCCCTTGAATTCAATGAAATTTCATCCAGAGCAAAAGTTTTTGTTCCGCTGAAAAGCATTTCTGAAAGAAACCTTTTGTATTCTTTTGAGAAAGCTTCAGCGAAAAAAAATTCTGTTTTGTCTTCACTTGATGGAATAATACAAGACAAAGAAGAACTTGAAAAAGAAAGCAAAGGAGAAGAAGCACTATCAAATCTTGTTTCAAAAATAAATGAAATAAAATCTGAACCAAAAAGAAAAGAGTTAACCAAAAAGCTTTTAGAAGAAAAAAAAATACTGGCAGAAAAATACAGAAAAGAAAAAGAATATAACACAGTATTCAATTTATTGCTTGAATATCTTGGAACAGAACTCGGAACAAAACATGTTTTTCAGGTAACTTCACTTGAAAAAAAAGGAAATGCCTGGAATGCAATAGTGTTGATTGACAGTAATGCGTTTAATTTCACTCTGGATTCAAAAGGAAAAGTATTAGACTTCAAAGAAAAATGAACATATATTATTTATATATTTAATATATATTGGCGTTAACTGGTTTTTTCTGGAATTTCCTTATCAACAGTGTTTTAAGGATTTATTCCTTTTTATTCTCTCATGCCTGAAAACATTTTTTCAAGGAAAAAGAAAATACATGAAATTTTCAGGGATGAAAGAGTTTTGTATCCTGAATTTTTGCCTGAAAGTCTTCCCCATAGAGAAAAAGAAATTGAGGCTCTTTCTTTTTGTTTTAAGCCTGTTCTTTTAGGAAAAAAGCCTGTTAATGCAGTTGTTGTTGGTTCTCCTGGAACAGGGAAAACTGTTTCATCAAAATTTGTGTTTTCCCAGTTAGAAGAATTTTCAGGGCGGGCTAAAAGCTTGTATGTTAACTGCTTTGAATTCAGTTCAAGAAATGCTGTTTTGTTTTTGCTTGCAAATTTTGTCGGAGCAGCAATCCCCAGAAGAGGCTTGGCTACAGATGAAATTTATTCAAGAATGCTTGAACACCTTAAAAAAGCTGATTTTATTCCAATAATTGTATTAGATGAAGCAGACCAGCTGATTTCAAAAGAAGACGGGTCAAAGCTTCTTTATGATTTATTAAGAGTTACTGAAACAGAAAAAATTCTTTTAGGCCTTGTATTGATTTCAAATGATTTTGATCTTACTTCTTCTCTTGATTCAAGAGTCAAAAGCAGTTTGTCTCCTGAATCAATTGTTTTTGAAAAATATTATCCAGCTGAATTAAAAGACATCCTTAATGAAAGAGCTGAATTTGCTTTTATGGATAATGTTTTAGAAAAAGATGTGATTAATGTTGCTGCAGCTCATTCAGCTAAATTAGGCGGAGACGCAAGAATTGGAATTGAATCACTTTTGAAAGCCGGAAGAATAGCAGAAAAAGAGAATTCAGATAAAGTTTCTCTTGTTTATTTAAGGCAGGCTTTTAGTTCAATGGATTCAGCTTTGCTTTCAAAAGCTCTTCCTTTTCTTTCAGAACAGGAAAAAATAATTTTGGAATTAATTTCTTCTTTTAACGGAGTTTTTTCAGGAAAACTTTATGAAAAATATTCCAAAACAAAAGAGCATTTAGAGTTAAGGAGTTTTCGTTCAACTATTTCAAAACTTGAATCAATGAACCTGATTTCTGCTCCTTTAATTGAAGTAAAACCTAAAGGAAAAAGCAAGTTTATTTCATTGAAGATTCCAAAAGAAGCACTTCAGAAGTTTCTCAAAGAAAAGGTTAAATAGTATTGCTGGTTTAATTAATTGCAGGTGATGTAATGGCAAAAAAGAAAACAAAAAAAGTTTCTGTAAAAAAAGTTTCAGTTCAGAATCCTTTGAAGAATTCTTTTTCAGTTCCTGACGAGGAAATGGCTTTCCGTATGGTAAAACTTTATTTTGAGGAAGTTGCAAGATTAGGCTTCAAAAGGACTTTGGATTTGGATGCAATAATCAATGCATATTTTTATTCTCTTGCAAGGCTTAAAAGAAAAGAAGGCGAAATGAAATTAATAAAAGAAAAAGTCTTAAAAGAAGAAACTGAACTTGCCTCTGAAACAAAAGAACAGTTATTCCCTGAACCGGAAAACTGATTAAAAAGAAGGAAATTAATTCCTGTTTGTGTTGTATTTAGAAAAACAAACATTTAAATTAATTATTGTCTAAATATAATTTATGGGCACAATCACTTTGAATGTTGAAGATACTGTTGAAGAAAAATTCAGGAAAGTTACTGCTTTAAGGTTTGGAAAAAAGAAAGGAAGCCTTGGAAAGGCAGCTTCAATCGCTTTTATTCAGTGGAGCGATAGACACACTAAAGGAAGCGAATCAAGAATGCTTGAACTTCTTGAAAAAGGATTTAAGATGGGGAAACTCAGGTTCAAGTCTAGGGACGAACTGCATGAACGATAATTTTTTTGTTGACACTAATATATTGGTTTATGCTTTTGATTTGTCTGAAAAAGAGAAAAGAAAGCATGCAAAAAGAATTGTTGAGTCAGTTACTTCAGGAAAAGACACTGCTTTTGTGTCTAACCAGGTTTTAGGAGAACTTTTTACTGCTTTGACAAAAAAAATTGAAGTTCCTTTGAGTAAAACTCATGCGCAGATAATAGTCAATGGATTCATTGATTCTGTTCACTGGAAAAAAATAAACTATACTTCTGCAACCGTAAGCAGGGCAATAGAAACTTCAGTTTCCCAGAAAACCCCTTTTTGGGATTCTTTGATTGCAGAAACAATGCTTGAAAACAATGTTTTTGTGATTTTAACTGAAAACTCAAAAGACTTTAAATTAAAGCACATAACTGCAAGTAACCCTTTTAAA